>NZ_JBHYJH010000010.1:0-62190 GCF_042740445.1 Streptomyces sp. NPDC059003
CGCTTTGGTCACACCAACTTCACATCATGCCGCCGTCAGCCGCCGCGCCCTGCCGTGGCGGCTGACGGCCGCCGAAGCACCAGGCGCCACCCCCATCACCCGACCAGCCATGGGAGTGCCAGATGAGGAAGCCGACGCCCCGCACAAGAATGAAGGCGCTGGCCTGCGCCCTGGGAGCCGGCGTCATGCTGGTGGCAGGCTCGGCCGGCGCCTCGGCCGGCAGCGAGCAGGCCCCGCCGGAAATGGGCATCCAGTACTACCCCGACGGCGACGCGGGCCAGTGCGCCGGGCCGCAGCAACAGTGGAAGGCCGCACCGGACTGGACCACGCCGATCCGCTTCGACACGGACAACCGGCCGGGCGGCTGTCAGTTGTCGCTCGGCATCTACGACCAGTCCAACGTGCTGTCGGGCCTGTCCGCCACGTACTCCTGGGCACCCTCCCCCGGGGGCGACGGGGGCCAGTGCGGCAACCAGGGCACCTACGCGCTGCCCATCACCCAGTTCCAGGCCCTCGGCCCCAACATCCGGGTCGACACCGACGGCCGTCCCGGCTGGTGCAACCTCACGCTCACCCTGGCCGGACGCAACGACGTGGCCCTCGACGTGCAGTACTGGGCCGACGGCGACGCAGGACAGTGCCCCGGGGCGCTCCCGCGCGGCCAGTACCGCACGGCGTCCGCGGGCAACCCCGTGACCGTGAGCATCGACGCCGACGGGCGCTCCGGCGGCTGCCAGCTGGAGCTCCGCCTGCGCCGTGTGGGCTGGAAGGCATCCAGCGCCGTCAAGTGATCCGACGCCGCCGTGAGGGACGTGTTCGGGCGGGCCGGCACGACCGGCCGGCCCGAACGCGTCTCACGGCCCCGAGCGTTCTGCCCTCGTCCCCTGACCGGCCTCCTTGGCCCGCCGGTGGGACGCCACCCGCTCCCGCGTCGCGCACCGGCGCGAGCAGTACCGGCGGGCCGCGCCGCTGCCGCCGGTGACGTACACGTTCGCGCAGCTCGGTGACGCGCACAGGCCGCCGGGAGGGCGCTGACGGTCCCACACGAGCACCGTGAGCGCCATGCAGGACGACGCAAGGAACCACTCCGCCCAGGGCGCCGAGTCGTCGCTGTCGAGGTGGACGTGCCAGGGCGTGCCGCCGCCGTGCGCGGTGAGCCGGACCGGGCCGCAGCCCTCGGCCAGCAGCCGGTTCAGGCGGACCGCCGCCGCGTCGACGTCGGGGGCGGTGAAGACCTCGCGCAGGGACACGGCCGCCTCCGCCATCTCGGCCACGTCCGCCGCCGACACCTCCAGCGGACCGCTCTCGCCGAACTCGTGCAGGACCGCTTCGACCGCCTCCGGTCCGACCGTCCGCGCGCCGGGGTCCGTGAGGACGTTGACGAGGTCCGCGGCGCGCTGTGCGGTCCGCAGTACGGAGTGACGGCTCGACCAGTCGTCCTTGGTGGGTTCCACGCCGACGAGTGTAACGCCCATGCCCACCCTCGCCGTTACCGTGTAACGTGCTGCCCATGGTGAAGCGTTACGGGATGGCGTGCTATCTCGGCGGGGCCGCCGCCGCGCGGACCGGTGACGAGATGTCAGGCCCCGCTCTGCTCCTGGTGGGTCTGGCGGTCACGGGGTCCGCGTCCACCGCGTCGGCGCTGCTGTCGGGGATCACGGTCTCCGCGGCTGTGGGCGGTCCCGTCTTCGGGGCGCTGCTCGACCGGTCGGCGCGTCCGGGGCGGCTCCTCGCGGGCGCGCTCGGCGTCTACTCCGCCGTGCTCGTCGTCCTCCTGGTGAGCCTCGGCCGCCTCCCCTTCCCCGCCGTCCTCGCGACGGCCGTCGTCGGCGGTCTCCTCGGCCCCGCCCTTGCCGGTGGCTGGACCTCCCAACTCCCGCGTGTGGCCGGGTCCGAGGGGCTGCCGCGCGCCAACGCCCTGGACGCCCTGACCTACAACGTCGCGAGCCTCACGGGCCCCGTCCTCGCGGGCCTGGTCGCGCTCGCGGCCGGGGCCCGCGCCGGGGTCGTGGCGTCCGTCGCGCTGATCGTCCTCGCGCTGCCGGTGGCCTGGACGCTGCCGCGGAATCCGGCGGCGACCCGCGAGCGCGAACGGAGTTCGGTGGCCGCCGACCTGGTCGCCGGTTTCGCCGCCATCGCGCGCGCCCGCCGCCTGGCCCGCGCGACCCTCACCTCCGTCCTGTCGTACGTCGGCGTCGGCATGCTCGTGACGTGCAGCCCGCTCCTCGGCGACGCGGCGTTCGGCTCGTCGACCTCCGGCACCTTCCTGCTGACCGCCCTCGCCGCCGCGTCCCTCACCGCGAACGCCCTCCTGGCACGGCGCCCGGACCTGCTGCGCCCCGACGCGACCGTGCTCGCAAGCACCCTCCTGCTCACGGTCGCCCTCGCCCTCGCCGCGACCACCGCGCCGATCCCCCTGTTCGTCGCGATGGTGATCGCGGGGGCCGGTACGGGACCACAGCTCACCGCGCTGTTCGCGGTACGGCACCGCGAGGCGCCGGAGCGGCTGCGCGGCCAGATCTTCACCACCGGCGCCAGCCTCAAGATCACCGGGTACGCGATCGGCGCGGGCCTCGGCGGCCCCCTCGCCACGTGGTCCCTGCCCGGGGCCCTGCTCGTCGCCGCCGGGTTCGAAGTCCTCGCGGCCATGGGCTTCCTGGCCCTCACGGTGTCCGGGCGCGGCGAGGGCGGCAAGGATCCCCGCAGCCCGGCGGACGACCCCCGAGAAGCGGACGGAGGCGCAGGAGATCCGTATCCGCTACCACCAACCGCTCGACCGCGGGGAGGATGAGGCCGAGGACATCACGCGGGCCGGCATGCCGCCCGAGCCGTGAGGGAACGGGAGGCCCGCACCATGAAGAAGTACGGCAGCCCGCGGGGCCCGCTGGCGCCCCCAGGGATGCCCGACGCCTCTCCGCCCGCGGTGGTGCTGCAGGACTACGACCAGCACGGCCGGGTGTGGTCCCTCGCCCCCGAGACCGGACTCCTGGAACCCGCGTCCGGCCGCTGTCACGGCTTCGTGCACCTGTTCACCGCCTCTCCCGGAGAGGGCGAACCGGTCGTCGCAGCCGCCCTGTACGCCGAAGGACCCGACAGCGGGGTCCTCTGGCTGCAGCACGGGCCGCGGCGGTGGGACTGCTCCACCGTGTCCGTCCGGCAGGCCTCCGAAGCGGACGGGCACCGTCTTTTCACCGTCTTCGGAGTGCGTGGTCCGGAGCTCGAACTGCGGTACCCGGCGCCGGATCCCGGCCCCTTCGACCCGGCGTACCACTGGATCGACACGGTCGCCGACGACTTCTTCCTGTGGGCCGCCGAGCGCCTGGCCGACGACAGCGGGGGCGCGCGGCGCGCACTGGCGGAGCACTTCGAGGCCGGGTTCCTTCCGGCGTGAATCGGTCCGCCTTCATGAGCCCCCGGAGCGATGAGTCGGCGGGCTCCGCGGAGTCATAAGAGGTACTAGGAGGGGCCGTTGGACCCGGCACCTTCCAGGGAACCACCGCAGACGACATCCGCAGACCCCGAGCACGCCGAAGACTCCGAAGAGGCTGAAGAGCCCCCAGGAGTCCGAGGAAGCCGAGCAGACCGGGCCGCGCCGGGCGCGACCCTCACCCGGAGGTGTCCCATGTGTGCCCACCAGCCGCCGTGCCCGTCCGCCGAGGGACCCGACCGCGACGCCGCCCTGGTCGTCAGTGCCCACCCCGAACAGGGGTGGAGCCTGCTGTGCAACGGCACGATCGTCTTCGACGACACCGGTGAACTGCTGCCCGACGGGCGCGTGATACCGCCCGCGCGCGGCACCTTCACGACCCGGCCCACGACCCTTGCGATGGCCGCCTGAGACCGGGGGCCTGCCCGACGAGCCAGGGCTTGTCCGACGGACCGGGGCTTTGGCCGACGGACCAGGGCTCGGCTGACGGGCCGAAGCGATGGCTCGTCGGGCAGGCCCTAAGGCAGGATCGCCCCGAGCAGCGCCCGCGCGCACAGATCGCGGACCTGAGCGCGGCTCAGCTCCGGCTCCGCGAGCCACTCCAGGCAGACGGCGACCATGAACGCGAGCCAGCCGCGCACGGCGAGGCGCAGCGCGGGCAGGTCGTCGCTGAGGTGTGCGGTCTCGGGGTCGGTGGCGAGGGCCGCGAGGAGCTGCCGCTCCTGACCGGCGAGCGCCTCGCGGTACACCGCGCGGACCACCGGGTCACCGGCGGCCTCCCCGCGGTGGAAGGCGCGGAAGCCCTCGGCATGGGTCTCGACGTAGCCCAGGAAGGCGTCGAGGCCCGCGCCGAGCTGTGCGCGCACCGGCAGTCCGGGCACGGCCGCGGTCAGGCGGAGCATGTGCTGGCTCTCGCGCTTGACGACGGCGGCGAAGAAGTGGCCCTTGGTCGGGAAGTAGTGGTACAGGAGCCCGCGTGAGACGCCCGCGATCTCGGCGACCTGTTCGATCCACACCTCGTCGTAGGGGTTCTGCGCGAAGAGCCGCGATCCCACGGTGAGGAGTTGTTCCTTGCGCTCCTCGGTGCTCAGTCTGCGGCGCGTGCGCTCGTGCGGGTTCGCGGCCATGCGAGCACTTTACTGGACTTCGGTCGCCTTACTTGACGTCGGTTCAACAGCGGGACCAGACTGGCGGCGCCTATTGAATCCACGTATAAGAAGGCCCAACGGGCCCTGTACGCAAGGGAGATGGCGGACATGGCGCAGTTGACGCGGCAACCGGACGGTGCCGGGACCTTGCCCAAGGGCTTCCGGGGCGCGGAGCTGGGCTGGCCCCAGCTGCACCGCATCCCCCACCCGCCGCGCCGCGTCCCGCTCGCCGGTGACGTCCTCGGCGTCAACCTGCGCACGCCCGTACAGGACTCGATGCGCTTCGGGGCGCGGCTGGGCCCGATCTTCCGGCGCAAGGCCTTCGGCAGGGAGGTCGTCTTCGTGGGCGGCGCGCGGCTCGCGGCCGAGCTGGCCGACGAGGCGCGGTTCGCCAAGCACGTGGGTCTCGGCATCGCCAATCTGCGGCCCCTGGCGGGCGACGGCCTGTTCACGGCGTACAACCACGAACCCAACTGGCAGCTCGCGCACGACATCCTCGCGCCCGGCTTCAGCCGCGAGGCGATGGCGGGCTACCACCCGCTGATGCTCGACGTCGCCCGGCAGCTCATGGCGCACTGGGACGCCCAGGAGGCGGCGGGGCGGGCCGTGGACGTGCCCGGCGACATGACGAAGCTGACCCTGGAGACCATCGCCCGCACCGGGTTCGGGTACGACTTCAGCTCCTTCGCGCGCTCCCGGCCGCACCCCTTCGTGACCGCCATGGTCGGCACTCTCAGCCACGCGCAGCGCCGCAACGTGGTGCCGCCCGCGCTGGCACCCCTGCTGCTGCGCGGTGCCGAGCGGCGCAACGCCGTCCACACGGCGTACCTCAACCGGACCGTCGACGAGGTCGTCGCCGCCCGGCGTGCGGCGGACGCCTCGGGAGCGCGCGGCGACCTCCTCGACCGGATGCTGGACGTCGCCCATCCGGACACCGGTGAGCGCCTGTCCGCGGAGAACATCCGGCGCCAGGTCATCACGTTCCTCGTGGCGGGGCACGAGACGACCTCCGGCGCCCTGTCGTTCGCGCTGCACTATCTGGCCGGCCGCCCCGACGTCCTCGCCCGCGCGCGGGAGGAGGTGGACGAGGTGTGGGGTGACGCGGAGGCGCCCGCGTACGAGCAGGTGGCGAAGTTGCGGTACGTGCGCCGCGTGCTCGACGAGTCGCTGCGCCTGTGGCCCACCGCGCCGGGGTTCGCGCGTGAGGCGCGGCAGGACACGGTGCTCGGCGGGAGGCATCCGATGCGGCGCGGCGCGTGGGCGTTCGTCCTTGCGGTGCTGCTGCACCGGGATCCGGAGGCGTGGGGTCCGCGGCCTGAGGTGTTCGACCCCGACCGGTTCGCCCCCGCCGCGGTGCGGGCGCGGCCGCCGCACGTCTTCAAGCCGTTCGGCACCGGCGCGCGGGCGTGCATCGGCCGCCAGTTCGCGCTGCACGAGGCGACGCTGGTGCTTGCGCTGCTGCTGCGCCGCTACGACCTGCTGGCCGAGCCCGGCTACCGGCTGCGGGTCGTCGAGCGCCTGACGGTCATGCCGCAGGGGCTTCGCCTTCGGCTGTCCCGCCGGGGCCGCTGACCGCGGCGCCCGGACGGGGCGGGCCGGTTGAACCCGGAACGAATGGCGGCCGGTTGAGGGGCAATTGTCAGACCCGTGCGCAAGAGTGGAGGTTGCACCTTCACTCATTGTTGACCACGGGCTAAGGAGCCAACCGAATGACCGGCACGACGTACCCCGAACTGGCCGCCGCCCAGGCCTGCCTGCGGCTGCTGCACACCGCACGCGCCGCCCTGTCCGACCCGGTCACACCACAGACCATGGCGCTGCTCGCCGCCCCGATCGCCGAGGCCGACGAGGCGCTGCGCCGCGCGGGACTCGCGGGCAACGAGGCCGAGCTGCTCGACAGGATCTATTTGTTGCCACCCCCGGCTCCGGCGCAAGGACCGGCACCCGCGGAAGCCGAGGCGGCTCAGGAGGCCGTTCGATGAGCGCGACGGGCGAGAGCGCCGTGCCGGGCTCGGGGACGGCGGCTGACGCGGGGTCCCAGGACACCGCGCGGAGCAACGCCGCGTACGGCAAGAAGCCGTTCAAGCGCTCCAAGAGTCACTTCGCCGACCGGATCACGGCGGACGGCCGGGACGGCTGGCCGGTGGAGGCGGGGAGATACCGCCTGGTGGTGAACCGCGCCTGCCCCTGGGCGAGCCGCGCCGTCATCTCGCGGCGGCTGCTCGGCCTCGAAGGCGCGCTGTCCCTCGCGATCACCGACCCGATCCAGGACGACCGCAGCTGGCGCTTCACGCTCGACCCGGACGACCGCGACCCGGTGCTCGGCATCCGCTTCCTCAGTGAGGCGTACGACGCGCGGGAGACCGGCTATCCGGGCGGCGTGAGCGTCCCGGCCGTCGTGGACGTGCCGAGCGGCAAGCTGGTCACCAACGACTACCAACAGCTGACCCTCGACCTCGCCACGGAGTGGACCGCCCTGCACCGCCCCGGCGCGCCCGACCTGTACCCCGAGCCGCTGCGCGACGAACTCGACGCGGTCATGGAGGGCATCTACCGCGACGTCAACAACGGCGTGTACCGAGCGGGCTTCGCCTCCGACCAGCGGACGTACGAGGAGGCGTGCCGGGATGTGTTCCGGCGCCTGGAGGAGACGTCGCAGCGGCTCGCCGGCCGCCGCTATCTGGTCGGCGACAGCATCACGGAGGCCGACATCCGGCTCTTCACGACACTGGTGCGCTTCGACGCGGTGTACCACGGCCACTTCAAGTGCAACCGGTGGAAGCTGTCCGAGGACCCGGTGCTGTGGGCGTACGCCCGCGACCTGTTCCAGACGCCGGGCTTCGGCGACACGGTCGACTTCGACCACATCAAGCGGCACTACTACCAGGTCCACACGGGCATCAACCCGACCGCGATCGTGCCGCTCGGCCCCGACCTCTCCGGGTGGCTGACACCGCATCACCGCGAGGAGCTCGGCGGGCGCCCGTTCGGCGACGGGACGCCGCCGGGGCCGGTGCCGCGGGAGGAGGAGGTGCCGCCTGCGGGCAGACCCTGACTCGTCCGGCCGAGCCCGCTACGAGGGAGCTCCCCTCCGGCTGCGCCCCGCTCCAGACGTACGTGCGTGTCCCTTCCGCCCCCACCGCGCCCCGCTCTCCGGCTCACCCGATCCGCTCCACGGCCTTGAGCACCTCCCCCGCGCCGTCCTCCGTCACCATGGCGCGGGCGACGGCCGCGGCTGCGGAGGTGTACGTCGGCTCGCGGACCGCCCAGGTGAGGGCGTCGGCGAGGCGGGCCGCGGTGAGCTCCTTGAACGGGATGGCGGCGGGCGCGGCCCCGAGCGCGATCAGGCGGGCCGCCCAGAAAGGCTGGTCGGCAGTGACCGGCACGGGGACGGCGGGCACCCCGGCGCGCAGCCCCGCCGCCGTGGTGCCCGCGCCCGCGTGGTGCACGACGGCCGCCATGCGCGGGAAGAGCAGGGCGTGCGGCACTTCGCCGACCGTGAGGATCCCGTCGCCCGAGGCGTCGAGGCCCGCCCGGCCGGACTGCAGGACGCCACGCAGACCCGCCCGGCGCAGCGCGGCCACGGCGAGTTCGCTCAGGCGCTCGCCCTCGCCCGCGGCCATGCTGCCGAAGCCGACGAAGACCGGCGGGTCTCCTGCGGCCAGGAAGTCCTCGACGGCCGGCGGCAGCCGTTCGTCGGCGGCGTGGTGCGGCCACCAGTTGCCGACGACGTCGAGACCGGGCCGCCAGTCGGCGGGGCGCCGCACGACGGCCGCGCTGAAGCCGTGCAGGACCGGCCACCCGGCCGCTTCCTGTCGGGCCCGGACGGCGGCGGGCGTGGCGGTGGGCAGGCCGAGGCGGGCGCGCAGGTCCCGGATCGCGTCGGCGTAGACGCGGTCGACCATGCGCAGCGCGAAGCGGCCCGCGACGCGGTTGCCCAGGCCGCCCAGCGACCGCGCGCCGCTCACCACCGGCGCGAAGTCCCGGGTCGGATGCGCGGGCTGAAGGTAGGCGCCGATCGT
This sequence comes from Streptomyces sp. NPDC059003, assembly GCF_042740445.1. Taxonomy (NCBI): domain Bacteria; kingdom Bacillati; phylum Actinomycetota; class Actinomycetes; order Kitasatosporales; family Streptomycetaceae; genus Streptomyces; species Streptomyces sp. NPDC059003. Next base: position 8,598 of record NZ_JBHYJH010000010.1, read on the forward strand.
GGGGACGTCCAGGGCCTCCGCCAGCTGCCAGCCGAGCGGTGCCGTGGTCGTGGACAGGACGAGGAGCTCCACCCCGTCCTCGGCGGCCTCGACGACTCCGGCGCCCACGTCGCGTACGAAGGCGCTCGCCGTTCGCATCAGCGCACGCCGCCCGGTCGCGGAGTCACGACCGCCCTGCTCGGCGGGCAGTGCCCGGAACCCCAGACCTGCGTTCCGTACGAGGGGCGCGAAAGTGTCGTGGGTGGCGAGCGCGACCTCGTGCCCCGCGGCTCGCAGGTGGGCGCCGAGGCCGGTGTACGGGGCGATGTCGCCGTACGAACCGGCCGCCGTGATGAGGATCTTCATCGGGTTCCTCCGGTGTAGGGACGGGCCATTCCGCCCTCGACCCGATCGCCACTCTCAACCTCAGGTTTAGGGTGAGCCTTTGCGCTGGCATCGGTCTCACCGCACCCGTGTGCCGCGGCATTGGCACGCACGGCCTCCCACAGATACCGGGCGAGCCCGGGCCGCTGCTGCGAGGGCGGGACGACCAGGGCGAACGCCCGCGCGTCGGCCACGAAGTCGTCGGCGATCCGCAGATGCATGTCGGGCGGGCAGTCGGTGAACCAGCGTCCGATGTGCTGCCGGTGCCGCTCCGCGAGCGCGGTCGCCCGGTCCCCGTCGGCGCGCTCGTCGGCGTCGAAGGCCGCGAGCACTTCCTCCCGCCAGGCCGCGGCCTCGGTCATGATGCGCGCCCAGTCCTCCTTGGAGTGCCCGGCCGCGCGGACCATGGCCTCCTTGTGTCCCGCGCTGTCCTGCCATTTGAGCTCGGCCTCGGTGGCGTAGCTCAGGTCGAACGTGATCTCGCCGAACACCTCGAACCGCTCGCGCGGGCTCAGCCGCACGCCGGTCCGCTGCACCTCCATGGCGCGCTCGGCGACCTCGACGAGCCGCTCCAGCTTGGCGATCTGCCCACGCAGCGCGTCGCGCCGGGCCCGCAGCTGATCGAGCGCGTCGGCCCCCGGCTCCGCGAGGATCTCGGCGATCTCGTCGAGCGCGAAGCCGAGTTCCCGGTAGAAGAGGATCTGCTGGAGCCGGGCCAGGTCCGCGTCGCTGTAGAGGCGGTAGCCGCCGGAGCTGCGCTCGCTGGGCGTGAGCAGCCCGGCCCGGTCGTAGTGGTGCAGGGTACGGACGGTGACCCCGGCAAAGCCAGCGACCTGTCCGACGGTGTAACTCATGGTGCTCGCCCTTTCGTCGCGAACAGCGTGCAGCCTGACGCGACGTGAGGGTCAAACGGTGACCTGTGCTGTCTCACACAATCCTTGAGCCGTCATCAGCGCGGCCCGTACGCTCCGGCACCTGATGAGCACCGGCATCAGTGATGCCTGACTAGGGGAATTACTGCGGGCGTGCAGAGGAAGAGTTCGTAGCCCGCACTCTTCCGGAGCCCGCACTCGGCTTTCCTCCACGTGTATTTCCGCTCTTTCCACCACGCGTACGACGAGCGACCTGATTCACCCTGGCCCGAGCAGCGACATTCCCGGAAGATCGCCCCAGACTATGGTGTCCGGGGGGAGCAGAGCGTGGTCTACCGCATCCATTTCACGGTGGAAGACCTGGCGCGGACGCGTATGGCGCAGACCCCACACCCCCTGCTGGAACTGAGTGCGGCGGTGCGGATGCTCCGGCCGGGCCGACTCCCGATGCACTTTCACGCCTGGAGGCGCCAGGCCCTCAACGACCTGACGGGGCCGGACTCCGCCGCCCGCATGGTCCTCGACCTCATCCCACCCCACGGCTGGGCACCGGACTTCCTGGTCCCCACCGGCGCCGGGAGCACCCAAGAGCTACTGGAACAGGTGCGTCGCACATCCCGGCCACAGATCCGCCGGGACCTGGAACTCGTAGCGCAGTGGCAGCCCATCCCTCCGTGGGCACGGCACCTGCCCGATGACCCCGATCTACTACGGCAGGTCCACGACAGCCTGCGGCACCTCTGCGCCGTTCTCCTGACTCCCTGCTGGCAGCAGATCACCCACACCACCACCGCCGACCAGGATCTGCGGATGCGACAAGCCCTGACCGGTGGCATAGAAGAGGTGTTGGCCTCCCTGAACCCGCGGCGCGTCCGCTGGAACCCGCCCCTCCTGGAGGTCGCCATGGTCTCGGGACACGACGAGGACCTGCATCTCGAAGGGCGCGGACTGCTGCTCGTCCCCACAGTCTTCGGAGTCGCGGGACCCGCCATCGACCCCGAAGCCGAGCCCCAACCCGTGATGAGCTTCCCCGTCGGAAGCGATCACCACGCGCAGAACACACCGCCCCTGTTCATCGCACCGTCCCCACCGTCACCGTCAGGCCCGTCCGCAACCAACACCGCACTGGCAGCACTCCTGGGCCGCACCCGGGCCACCATCTTGGCCACCATCGCCGAACACCCCGGCCGCTCCACCAAGGAACTCGCCGCGCTCACGGGCGTCACGCCCCCGAGCGCCAGTGAACACGCGACCACGCTGCGCGCAGCCGGTCTCATCAGCACCGTCCGACACCACAATGCGGTCCTCCACAGCCTCACCGCGCTGGGCATCGCCCTCCTCAACACCGCACACCAGAGGCCGTGAACGTCTCACACATCACCCGTCCTTCAGCACCTTGGCAGCGGCCTCGCTCTCCCGCTGACGCAGCGAGCGCCATGCGGCCGCAGGCTGCGGGTTGGCGTCGAGCCAGCGCTGCTGCAGCAGGGCGAGCCTGTCGTACGCGCGCTTCAGGTAGCCGGTGGCGTGCTTGCAGGTGACGTCGGCGCGGGCCGCGGGTTGTTCGGTGAGAGGGGTGTCGGGACGCAGGGTCGCTGCGAGCCGCTGTGGGTCTTTCGCGGTGCTGAACCCCGCGTGCCGCATGCAGGAACGCCAGCGAGCCGTCGCTCCGCGGAACGCGGAATCCTTTCCCAGCGTGCGCAGCGCGTCGCGCTCCCCCTGGTCGAGCCGCAGCCGCAGGGTGAGATCGCGTCGCGGCCCGCCCTCGCCCAGAAGCCGTTTCTGGGCGTCGGCCAGGCAACCCGTGGCGGGCTGGTTCACACTGATCTCCTTGTTGCGGGCGGAGATCCTGCGTTGCGGATCACCGTAGAGCGCCCGGCCGAATGCCTCTCCACGGGGTCGCTCCGCGCGCTGCACGCCGGGCCGGTCGGCGGAGCCCGGTGGGTTGAGGGTCTCGATGCCGAACTGTGCCGGTCCTGAGCCGGCGTCTGCCGCGGCCTTGGCGCCGACGGGAGGCGCCTCGTAGCGGAAGCCCCGCTCGGCCATACAGCGAGCGATCAGGCGTTGTTGGGCTTCGTGGACGCGGCGGGAGGTGGCGGTCGGTGTGTGCAGCAGGGGATACAGCGGGAGCCGGGAACGCAGCACGGCAGGCGCAGGACCGGACTGCTGTCCCGACTCCTGTCCCGACTGCTGTCCGGACTGTCGGGCGGGCGGCGGCGCGCTGTCGTGCAGCGCCCAGACAAGGGTCCCGGTGAGGACGAGGAGGGCGAGCGCCAGAGCGGTGACACCCGCCCCGCGGCCCACTTTCAGCGGGGGCATGGCAGATCTTCTCTCCGTGGTCCGTAGTCAGGCTGCGATGACCGGTGGTGCCGGGGGGCGTTGACTCAGTAGCAGTTGATGCTGGTCTGGCTCCGCACCTGGAGCGAGCTGGCCCTGTCCCGAAGAGTCGGGTTGATGTAGTTGACCTCGTGGCCGGGGTTGACGCAGAACAGGAACCCGCCCCAGTCGCCGCCGATCCCGGTGTAGAAGTGGCTCTCGTACCCGCTGTTGCTCGAGTTGCTGGCGGACACCACGTTGTTGTGCACGGTCTGACCGCCGCCCACACGGCCGGTGAGCTGGTTGAAGGTGTCGTTGCGGAAGTCGGTGTCACTGTTGAAGTACGAGTGGCGGGCCGAGTCGTTGAGGCCCTGGTAGAACACGCAGTGATAGCCGGACGAGCAGTTGGTGTCGGCCGAGGCCGGGGACGATCCGAACAGCAGCCCGGCTGAAGCTGCCATCGTGGCCAGAGCGGTGACTGCCGCCCATCTCTTGCCTGCGCGCATGCGTCTCCTCGTTTCGATTCATGGATCGCGTACGGGGCTTCCGTACGACCCAGGGGCTTTGCCCGGGTGTCGAGCGCGCCGGGTCGGCCGACCCAGTGCGGGCCGTCACCGCCGCGACGGAAATCGCTCCCGGGCCACCAGAGTTCGCCTTCGGAGAGCGCAGGTCGACGTGATTCGGTCTGTCGCGAATGAGGGGCAATCTGGAGCGTCTCGCCCATATCCATGCCGGGCTGGGCAGAGTGCCGCCCGAAGTCCGGCAGCTCGGGTTCAGCGCGTCAGGAGCGAGCCGGGAGTGCGGCCCGCCAGCGTCCGTACCGTGCGGGTCAGATGCGCCTGGTCCGCGAAGCCCGCGTCGGACGCCGCGGCCGCGATGGCTCCGCCGTCGGCGACGAGCGCGCCGACAGCGGTGCGCAGCCGCTGCCACCGGCGCAGCGCGCCGAGCGGAATGCCCACCTCCGTCCGGACGAGGGCCCGCAGCCGTGCCGGGGAGAGCCCCACGTCCGCGGCGAGTGTGTCCAGGCGTGCCGCCCTCGCGCTCCCCCGCACCGCACATACGACACGGGGATCGACGGTGGCCGGAGGTCCGGCGGCGGCAGCGAGTTCGCGGCGCAGTGCCTCGACGTCCACCCCCAGGCCACCGTGCCCCAGCGCGTCGAGCAGTCGCCGCGCCGTCCGCGCACCCAGCCACGTAGGCCCCGAGGGATCGGCCCGTACGCACCACGGGTCGAGGAAGACGGCAACGAAGCCCGACGAGGCGGCGCAGGTGTGCGCGTACTGCGGTGGCACGAGCACCCCGGCGCCGGCCGCGCCGGTCGCGCCGTCCACGCTCACCTCGCCGCTCCGCGGCAGCACGGCCTTCCACACCGGATGGCGGTGCGCCGACACCGCGTACGCACCCGGCTCGGCGAAGACGGTGATGCCGTCCCCCGCGACGAACGCCGTCCCGCCCCGCTCGTTCTGTTCAATACGCCGACACGGCCGCGCCCCGACCATCGGCGCATGTCGACCATCGCCGCCCTGGCCCTCGCACTCTTCCTGGCCGCCACAGCCGTCGCGCACTTCGCGTTCCCCGCCTATTTCCGCTCCCTGGTCCCCACCTGGCTTCCGCACCCCGCCATCTTCGTCACCGGCAGCGCCCTCGCGGAACTGGCCACCGCCGTCCTCCTCTGCTCACCCGGCACCCGCACGGCGGGCGGGTGGGCGGCGACTGCCCTGCTCACGACCTTCCAGGCCTCCCACGTCGACGCCGCCTGCCACACGCGGACGCGCTCCGGCCTGCTCAACAGCCCGTGGGGCGTGATCGCGCGGCTCCTGGTGAACGCCGCGTACATCGCGTGGGCGGCAGCCGTGGCGCTCACCGCGTGACACCCGCTTTTGCTAATGGGATCCATTTTCATATAGCGTCTTCCCTGCCCCTTCACCCGCCACCCACCCCCGGAGGACCTGATGGCCGTTCCCAAGCGGAAGATGTCCCGCAGCAACACGCGTCACCGCCGCGCCCAGTGGAAAGCCAGCACGTCCCAGTTGGTCCCCGTGACGGTCGACGGCGTCACCCACCTCGTACCGCAGCGCCTGGTGAAGGCATACGAGCGCGGCCTCATCCCGCTCAACGGCTGAAGCGCACACCACGCGGGGGCGGCCGACCACTGTCGCAGTGGTCGGCCGCCCCCGTGGCGGTGTTCAGCCCCGCCTCAGCCGCGCAGGAACCCGTCCCCGTGCGTGGCGATATGGGCCTCCAGGGCACTCAGCGCGTCCTGGGTGGCCCGGTCGGAGCCGCTGCCCCGCTTCTCGGCGTAGTACGCCGCGCCCAGCTTCTTGAGCAGGTCGTTGCCCGCTCGTTGCGCTTGGACCTCGTCCACCTTCTGCTTGCCCTGCTGGAGCGCGCTCTGCGCCTGCTCCTTGGCCCGGTCCAGGAATCCGGCCATGCTCACCTCCGACGAACGGATACACGGTCACGGCCCGCCCTCGACTGCGTGCCGGGCAGGCCGTAGTCCCGAGTGTGGTGATCAAGCGGGCTCCGCCGGACGTCCTCGCCGGGGTGTCACGCTTCCGGGCGGAATTATGTACACGTATGACTGCAAGTGGCCGCAAGGGCTGTCCAGCGGACGGTTGTCCATGATCGCGCCGGGCGAGATCATTCCGGGATGACTGATCACGTCTCAGCACCACTCACGGCGGTACGGCTCGCCGAGTACACGCCCGACGACCAGAAGGCGATCCTCGGCGACGGCCCCGACCCCTTCGGCGTCGCGGACACGGGGCTGACCTGGCTGCCGAAGGAGGAGCACTTCGGCGTCCGCGCGGAGGCCCGCCTCGTGGCGCACACCGGACTACTGAGGGTCCCCATAGCGATCGGCGAGATCCGCACCGAGGTGGTGGGCGTCGGCGGGGTGGCGGTCGCGCCGGATGTGCGGGGGCGGGGGCTCGCGCGGACCGTCATGACGGCGGCCCTGGACCACGCCCGGACGATGGGGCCGCGGCACGCGCTGCTCTTCTGCCGTCCGCCGCTGGTCGCCCTCTACGAGCGGCTCGGCTGGCGGGCGCTCGACCAGGACGTCCACGTCGAGCAGGCCGACGGCCCCGTGGTCATGCCGCTGCGGACCATGTGGACGCCCCTGCACGAGGGGGCGCGGTGGCCGGCCGGTGCGGTGCGGCTGCTCTCGTTCCCGCTGTAGCCGGCCTCGGGACGCGCACGGCCACATGACGCCACGTCACGTCAGCAGCCGCAGCACCCGGTCGCACGCCTCCGCCTCGGCCAAGCCCCGCGCCAGCGGCTCGTGCCGCCCCCGTTCGTACGTGCCGACCTCCCACGCCCCCTGCCCGTCGCCGCGCAGGTACACGAAGTCCGGGGGCGTGGGCGCCGGTTCGTGGACACCCTCGATCCAGTAGTAGCCGTCGGCCACGCCCGCAGCGCGCAGCGCGGACCGCAGTTCGTGGGCGTCCACGGGACTCCCCTCCGTCAGGTCAGGCGCCGGCCGGCGTGAGGTAGCCGTGGTCGAGCAGCCACTTCACGTTCAGGCGCTGGCCCTCGCCCGGGTCGAGGAACACCGGGTCGAGCTTGATCTGCTGGCCGCCGCCGGGCTGTTCGAACCAGGGCGCGATGCCGCCCTGCCAGACGGAGAACGGCTTGGCGACCTTGTACACGCGATAGTCGCAGGCGTACGCGGCGTCGCGGGTGTTGAGGTTCTGCGGGGGCAGCGCGCGCTTGGCGTAGGAGTCGCCCTCGGGCGCGAGGAAGGAGCCGAACTCCGAGCCGAAGCGGTCGAGGCGCTCGCCCTTGTCCAGCTTCTCGGGGTGCTTGTCCACCTGGCCGTTGACCGTCGCGAAGCCGTCGTTCGGCGGGTACTTCCAGCTGCCGGTGTCCGCCGGGCCCTGCCAGTACTTCTTCAGGAAGGCGGACGGCGTGAGCCCTCCGGTGCGCTTCCAGCCCTTCAGGAGCGGCCCGACGGGGCGCTGCCACTTCTTCGGCAGCCACTGGGGGCCGAGCCGGGCGTCGTCCTGGAACGCGCCGGTGCACGGCTCGGGCTTCGACGCCGAGTTCGAGGCGGACGCGCCGGCCTGGGGCGTCGACGCCTTCGAGGCCTTCGAGGCCTTCGTGGATTTCGACGGCCCCGGCTCCGCGGATGCCGTCGCGGCGGGGGCGGCCGCCACGGTGGTCAGGACGGCGGCGGTCACACCCATCGCGGCCAGGGTCGTACGAATCCGGATCACACGGCTGTGGTCCACTCAGCGGCTCCTCACGTATGCGTTCACGTATGCGCTCACATATGGGCTCGTAGGTGAGCTCGGCATGTGTGCTCGTATGTGTGCTCGTATGTGCTCACGCCTGCGCCCGCACGTCTGCGCGGGCGACAAGATTCACTCGCACAAGGTAGCCGAGCCGTGCCGCTGGGTGGTCAACTGCCGTGGTGGCGTGGCTCGGTCGCGTCCGATTCGGCCGGAATGCAGCGGGGCCGGGTGCGGGCGGCGTACGAGCGTGCGCCGATGAGCAGCCCCCAGCCGAGCCCGCCGAACGCGAAACCGCCGAACGCCACCATCCAGGCGAGGCCCGCACCCGTCGTGAACACCCCGTCCGGCTCCGGCTTCGGCACGACACCGATCGCCATGAGCGCGGACCCGATCGTGAGCAGCGTGCCGTACAGGGCGAGTCCCGCCCCGGTGAGCCAGGCCGGGATCAGCGGCAGCAGGCGCGGCACGCGGCGCCCGGCGAGGAACAGGGTCCAGCGCGGGAAGACCTGCCCCCAGCGGTGGAGCAGCCCGAGGAGCAGGAAGATGCCGAGCAGCCCGCCCAGGACGGTGACGTCCACGCCCACCGAGGCCAGGGCCCTGGAGGCGCCGGTCGCCTTGGATTCGACCTCGTCCTGCCAGGCTTCCCCGCGCACGCTGATCGCGTCGCCGCCGCACAGCCAGATCGTCTTCACCCCGGCCCACGGCAGCAGTCCGCACATCAGGAGGTACGCGGCCACACGCGTCCGGCGCGACGCGGTGGACGCGGCCGGGTGGGCCAGAGGGCCCTCGCTCCCGCCGGTGTGCCGCTGCCCGCACCGGGGGCAACGGCCGCTCAGGCGCCGCCGGTACGCCACGGCGACCAGGGTGAGCAGGGCGGCGCCAGCGGTCGTCAGGACGAGGTTCACCAGACCGGTGACGCTGTCCACGCCGGAGCCGGAGGCGATCGTCACGAAGGACACCGGCAGGCCCGGCATGCCCCACCCGAGCGCGGGGATCAGCACGACGAACGCCACCCGGACCGCGATCCGCCCGCGCCGGGCGAGCGCCCGCGTCGTGGCGAGGGCGACCCCCGCGGCGACGAGGGCGAGGACGGCCGTCAGGAGCAGCAGGGCGGGCGGGTAGTAGCGCTCCCCCGCCAGCGGTACGCCGGTGCCGGTCGCCGCCCACAGCGCCTGGACGGCGGCGCAGACGACGAGCGAGGCTGCGGCGGCACGCGGCACCCAGGTGGGCCAGCGCCTCCACCAGGGCGATCCCGGCGAACGGACGGGTGGGGTCCGGCGGTTGGGGGCCGCCGCCTTGCCGGGGGCGTCGACCCGGCTGGGGGTGTCGGCCTTGCCAGGGGCGCCAACGTTGCCAGGGGTGTCGGCCTTGCCTGGGGTGCCGACCTTGTCGGCGGCGTCGACGGGGAGCGTCACATCGTCCTCCGGGGGCGTGAATACGTACGCGGCCAGGGCGTCCACACGCCCCGCGCTCCCGAGCCTCGCCGCCGCGAAGCCCCGCCGCGTCGCCCCTGCGAACCATGCGCCTCCGCCGCACGGCGGAAGGACCACGCCGACGGCCTCGCACGGCCGAGATGGCTCGCACGCCCCACATGCAAGACGATGGGACATCTTCTGGAGACTGAAGGATATTCAGCGGCTCGTTCGATCTTCCTAGAGTTGAGCACATCAACCGCCCCGGGCAGGGGCCGCGGAGCACCTCCGCGGGACCTGTCCCCCGTATCCCGCAGGGAGACCCACCATGCGCGCTGTCGTCCAGAAGTCCTTCGGCGGACCGGAAGTCCTGGAGACCGTCGAGACCGACCGGCCCGCCCCGCTCGGCGGCGAGGTGCTGATCCGGGTGCACGCCAGCGGCGTGAACCCGGTCGACGTGGCCGTCAGGTCCGGCGCCTACCCGCTGCTCGGTGAGCCGCCGTTCGGTGTGGGCTGGGACATCTCCGGTGTCGTCGAGGAGGCGGGGCCCGGTGCCCGGTTCAAGCCGGGCGACGAGGTGTTCGGCATGCCGTTCTTCCCGCGCGCCGCCACCGGATACGCCGAGTACGTCGCCGCCCCGTCCCGCCAGGTGGCCCGCAAGCCTGCCACGCTCGACCACGTGCACGCCGCCGCGCTCCCCCTGGCCGCGCTCACCGCGTGGCAGGGCCTGGTCGACGCGGCCCGGGTCGGCGAGGGCCGGCGGGTCCTGATCCACCGTGCCGCGGGCGGTGTCGGGCACTTCGCCGTCCAGATAGCCAAGGCGCGCGGCGCGCACGTGATCGCGCTGGCGAGCGCCGCCAAGCACGACTTCGTACGCGGCCTGGGCGCGGACGAGGTCATCGACTACCGCACCACGGACTTCACACAAGCCGTCAAGGACATCGACGTCGTCTTCGACTCCAGCTCCGAGGGTGTCCGTTCGCTGAGTGTGCTGAAGCCGGGCGGGACCCTGGTGAGCATCATGGAGCACTGGAACCAGGAGCTGGCCGCGCGGGTCGAGGCCGAGGGCCGCCGCTTCGCGGGGGTCTCCGTCGAGCCCGACTACGCGTCGCTCGAAGAGATCGCCCGCCTCGTCGACGCCGGGCTCATCCGCCCGCACGTCACCGAGACGTTCGAGCTCGCCGACGCCGCCCGGGCCCATGAGCTCGTCGCCACGGGCCGGACCCAGGGCAAGGTCGTCCTGACGGTCGCGTGACCCGGCGGGGGTCGTATCGTGGACGGCCGGATCGTGCACGACGTACGGCTGAATCGTGCACGACACATGACCGGATCAGGCACGGCGTACGACCGGATCTGACACGAGTGCGAAGGGGCGGGGCGTTGGACATCCTCACCGAGGCGCTGAGCTCGATGCGGACGGGGCAGCCGAATTCCGTGCGCACCGAGGGGCGTGCCCCGTGGGGCCTGCGCCTCCCCTCCGTCGCCGGTGCCGGGTTCCATGTGGTGCTGCACGGGACGTGCTGGCTGGTGCCGTTGGAGGACGCGGGGGTCGCGACGGACGCGCGGGACACGCAGGTCCCGGGGGACGCGAGGGGCTCGAAGGCCGGGGACGTCACGGACGCCGCGCCCCACCTCCGCCCCCTCGCCCTCAGCCCCGGCGACGTCGTGTTCCTGCGCGACGGCCGCGGTCACGTCCTCGCCGACCACCCGTCCACCCCGGCCGAGGTCGAGCGGCCCGACCAGTTCAGCCCGGGCTCGCCGATCGGCACGGTGACGCTCGGCGGCGACGGCCCGCGCACCAGCCTGCTGTGCGGCAACTACCACCTGGACCAGGGCCGTCCGCACCCCCTGGTGCACCAGCTCCCCGAGATCGTCCACCTCTCCACGGGGAACGGCCGCCACCCCGAACTGAGCGCCGCCGTCCACCTCCTGGGCGCGGAGCTGGAGAACCCCCGCATCGGGTCGGCCGGCATCGTGCCCGCGCTGATCGACTCGCTGCTCCTGTACATCCTGCGGGCCTGGCTCGAGGACCAGCCGCCGGCGACCGCCACGGGCTGGGCGGCCGCCCTCGGCGACTCGGCGGTGGCCCCGGCCCTCACCGCGATCCACGCGGAACCGGCCGCGCAGTGGACCGTCGAGTCCCTGGCCCACCGCGCGGGCCTGTCCCGCGCGGCCTTCGCCCGCCGCTTCACGACGCTGGTCGGCGAACCGCCCATGGCCTATCTGACGCGCTGGCGCATGACAACCGCGGCCCGCCTCCTGCGCGAGTCCGAGGCCCCCCTCACCACGGTCGCCGCCCGCACGGGCTACGGCTCGGAGTACGCCTTCGCCAAAGCCTTCAAGCGCGAGTACGGCCGGGCCCCCGGCGGCTATCGCCGGGAGTCCCGCACCGCGGCCGCCTGAACTCGTCCATCGACCGCGGCGCGACCGGCAGTCGGCTCACGGACAAGCACGGACGAGCGTGGTCCGCGATGCGCCTGGTATTACTGGTGCATGCAGGAAGAGACCGCGCGGTCCGCGATCGACACGTTCATCTCCGCGTTCAACGCCTCGGCCGACGCCTATGTGACCGATCTGCTCTCCCAGGCCCTCACTTCGGACGTGGTCTTCTGGGGGCCGCTGGGCCGCAGTGAGGGCATCGAGGCGGTCGAGCGGTTCGTGCTCGACATCCGGCGCCACCCGGCGGGGACCGGCACGATGGTGCGCTGCTCGGCGGTGGACATGCCGGACGAGTGGGCCCGCTACCAGTGGGTCTTCACCACGCCGGACGGCGGCCCGCGCCTGGCGGGCACGGACGTCGTCCATCTGCGGCGGAGCCTCATCGACCAGATCATCGTCTTCGCCGGGGAGATCGAGCCGTCCGCCTCCTGAGGCCCCGTAGCGCGCGGGCGGGGCGCGCGGCTACGCGGGGTAGGGCAGCAGCCCGGCGTCGATCCGCTCCCACTCCGCCTTCAACTCGGCGAGCAGGGCGGGGTGCCGGGACGAGCGGTCGCTCCACTCCCGGGGGTCCTGCTCCACGTTGAAGAGCAGGTCCTTGCCGTTGAGGAGCGGGTGCTTGGCCTTGGTGGCGCGGTGGTACTTCCACGCGCCGCGGCGCAGCGCACGCTCGCCGCGTACCCGCCAGAACAGGTCGCGTGCGGGCGGCTTCTCGCCACGCAGCAGGTAGCCGGTGAGGCTGGCGCCGTCCAAGGGGTGGGTCGGTCCAGGGCGGGTGCCCGCGATGTCGAGGAGGGTGGCGGTCCAGTCCGGGGTCACGACGGGGACGTGGCTGACCTGCCCCGGGTCGATGCGGGCGGGCCAGCGGACGATCGTCGGTACGCGGATGCCGCCCTCCTGGAGCTGGGACTTGGCGCCGGACAGCGGCCAGGAGTACGAGAAGCGTTCGCCGCCGTTGTCGCTGGAGAACACGACGACGGTGTCGCGTTCCTGCCCCGACGCCCTGAGCGCGGCGAGCACCTTGCCGATCGCCCCGTCCAGGCCCTCCACCATCCGCCGGTACGTGTCGAGGGAGCCGCCGTCCAGATGGACGAGCGCCAGCCTGCCCTCGGGCCCGCCCGCCTTGACCAGCCGTTCGAGGCGCGCCGCCTCCTCGACGTCGCCCTCGGCGGTCCAGGGCCAGTGCGGAGTGGTGAAGTTGAGGTTGAGCAGCCAGGGCCGGTCGTGGTCGCGCCGGATGTACTCGCCCGCCCGTTCGGTGAGGATGCGCGTGTAGTAGCGCAGGTCCTTGTACGGGACGTCGCCCTCGTAGAGGTCGTAGTCACCGACGCCGGTGAGTTTCGAGTAGGACTCCAGGGCGCCCGCGAAGTTCCCGAAGAACTCGTCCCAGCCGGACTTCGTCGGGGAGTAGTCGGGCAGGAAGCCGCAGTGCCACTTGCCGATCAGCGCGGTGGCGTAGCCGCTGTCCCGCAGCAGGGAGGCGAGCGTGGGGTGCGTCGGGTCGAGGCCGACGGTGGCGTCCTCGAGGATCGGCTCGTCGAGGCCGGCCCTGATCCGGCCGGGGTAGCGGCCGGTGTAGAGGCTGAGCCGGGTGGGCGAGCAGGTGGCGGACCCGGCGTACGCGTCGGTGAACCGGACGCCCTGCCGGGCGAGCCGGTCCAGGTGGGGGGTCTTGATGTGGGGCGAGCCGTAGGAGGACAGGTCGGCCCAGCCCAAGTCGTCGGCGAGGATGAACAGGATGTTCGGCCGTCGCGAGTGCCGTCCGGGGGCGGCGGCGCGGAACGGCCGCTCCGCCGTGGCGGCGGGCGCCGCGTGCGCCTCGGCGGCGGGCAGACCGGCCGCGGCGACGGCCGAGGCCCCGACGACTGTGCCGAAGGCACGGCGGGACAGCGCGGAGCCGGAAGGCGACGCGGAGCCGGAAGGCGATACAGAGTCCGAAGAGGACACGGAGCCCGAAGGGGATGCGGAGTCCGAAGGGGATGCGGAAGACGACATGGTGCGCTCCTGAACGGGGCACGGCGCAGCGACGCGCGTGCCCGGTGTCGCCGGGGCGGCCCCGGCGTGGTCGGGGAAGGGGATGTGTTCAGGAAGTGCGCAGACAGAGCGCGCTGGCGATCCTCGCCAGGTCGACGTGGCGACGCGCCACCAGGCTGACCCGAAGGCCGGACGAGCACCGCATGGCCCTGCCTCCTCCGGTCAGTCGGTCGGTCGGGAGCACGGCGCGGGTTCCGCTGGACCGTACGCCGTCATTGAGTACGGAGTTCTATAAGGAGCAGCCGACAGTCGTCAAGGCTTCGCATGGATTGGCTGAAGCCCATGGTGGATGGGCTTCACCAGCTGACGCTCGCCCGAGACGGCACCCCCGTCCGCGCGTTGCACATCATGCAACTCATGTTGCGGGTATTGCCTGGTGTGACTTCTGGGGTCAATGTGTCTGCCACACCGACACCACTGGGACGTGAGGTGCACCATGGACAGACGGCGGTTCATCGGTACGACGCTCGCCACGGCCACCGCGATCACCACCGGGGCCGTCTCGGCGCCCCTGGCCACCGCGGCCACGCCCCCGCGCCACCCCCGGCGCGCCCGGCCCCTTTTCCTCGGTACGTACACCTCACAGCCCGGCGGCGGCACGGGCATCGGCCTGGCCACGTACGACGAGGAGTCGGGCCGTGTCACCCGCACCGGCACGCTGGTCGGGGTGCCCGACCCGTCGTACCTGGCGCTGCACCCGTCGGGGCGGACGCTCTACTGCGTGAACGAGCGGCAACAGGGCGGCGTGACCGCGATCGCGCTCTCCCCCGACGGCGCCCACCGGGTGCTCGGCACGCGGGACACCGGCGGCGCCGGGCCGTGCCATGTGTCCGTGCATCCCAGCGGGCGCTGGCTGTTGAGCGCCAACTACACCTCCGGCAGCGTGGCCGTGCACCCCGTCGAGGCGTCCGGAGCGCTCGGCGAGCGCACCGACCTGGTCCGGCACTCCACCCCGCCGCCGGGTCCGGGGCAGGAGGGCCCGCACGCCCACCAGATCGTCACCACCCCGGACGGCCGCCACATCCTCGCCGTCGACCTCGGCACCGACACCGTCTACACCTATCGCCTCGACCCGAAGGCGGGACGGCTGCGCCCGGTCTCGTACGCGGCACTACGGCCCGGCGCCGGACCACGCCACCTCACCTTCCATCCGTCGGGGCGCCACGCCTACCTCGCCAACGAGGTGGACAACACGGTCGTGGTCTGCGCGTACGACCCGGCGAGCGGGCGCCTCACGCCGGGCGAGCCGCAGTCCACGGGCACGAAACCCGGCGTCACCAGCTATCCGGCGCAGCTCGTCGTGACCCGCGACGGCCGCTTCGCGTACCTCGCCAACCGGGGCGACAACACCCTCGCCCGCTACGCCGTCGAGGCGTCCGGCGCCCGTCTCCGCCTCCTCGACACGGTCCCGGTCTCCGGCGACTTCCCCCGCCACCTCGCCCTCTCCCCGTCCCAACGCCTCCTGTTCACCGCCAACCAGCGATCGGGTTCGGTGAGCGTCTTCCACGTCGACGCCGACACGGGCGAACTCACCCCCACGGGCGAGCCGTTCACGGCGCCGGTGGCGGTGTGTGTGCTGCCGTTGTAGGCCGACTCGGCGTCAGAAGCAGCCCTCGCTGTCTTGCGATTGCTGGTCAAAGCTTGCCGGACCACCTGAAGGACACCGCAGGCTCCGCTGCGGGCAGGATTCAGCCGGCGTCGGCAGAGGGTCGCTCACCTTTCTGGGCAGTTTCCACTCCTCTCACCGAGGAGCAGGCGCGCGACGCCGTCAGGTGGGTATCCGGCAGCCTGGGAATCAAACACGATGACCTCGTCCAGGCAGCAGGGTTCATCGGGCACCCGGATGCCCCGAATGTGACGCTCAACGAGGCGATCGAGCGCTATGGGAACGACCCGATCAGTTTCACCCTGTGCATGGTGATGCTCTGCGGCGGCCTAGTCGCGACGGTGGGAAACGCCGATCCGGATTGGCTCAAGCAGTTCGATCTGCCGGCCTGAGCAAGCCGAGGCCCTCCAGAGGTAGTGCTCTCCTGTGCCCAGCAGTCAAGGGAGACCTGCGGCCCATCATTGAGGTGGTGAAGAACGGCGCTCTCCGTGGTTTCCACGAATTCTTGTCGTGGACGACGGCGGCCGCGACCAGCAGGGTCATGGATTCGAGGGCGGGCTTGAGCCACCATGCGCTTGATCTCAATGACCAAGGCGCCGGGGGCTTCCTTTTCGGGGCCGTAGATGGAGCGGATGTTGGCCAGCTGTTCGTCCCGACTCACTCGGGGTTTGACGTTGGCCGGGCCTTCGCCGTCAAGGAGCGCTTCGAACACCCTGTGCCAGGGATAACGGCTATGGCCGCCATCCGTCGGGCGGCAGCCATAGCCGTTGCTGCCGGGCAAGCGCCGTAGGAGCAAGGCACTGCCTCCGGGCGTGCCCCGCGGGCTTCGCCCCCCTCAGCCGATAAGTCGTGGGCCGGCCACGGACGAGGGTGTCGGGGGGTGGCCGGGCGGCTCCTAAGCCGAGGCCGCGGCCACGAAGAACGGGATGGCGATCAGGAAGCGGTCGGTCTCGGCTCGGTGGTGTTGAGCGGTGAGCCACTCGTCGGCCTGGGCTCGGGCGATGGCGTCGCTCGTGCAGGCCGCTTCCGCGAGCCTGGTGAGCAGCGGGAGCATCGCGGGGTCGGTGAACACGGTGGTGTGTGCCTCGACGGTGACGTCGTCGAAGCCGCCGTCCAGGAGGAGGTTGCGGTACTGGCGGCCGGCGCGGGGCGTGCCCAGGAGGTCGGCGCGGGCGTGCACGATGGTGCGGGTGAGCGTCGGATCGTCCGAGTCGATCATGATGGCGTCCCAGTCCTGGCCGACCAGGACGATCCTGCCGCCCGGGCAGAGGACGCGCCGCGCCTCCGCCACCGCGCGCCCCGGCTCCTGCAGCACGTGGAAGACCTTGTCGGCGCGGTAGCCGCGCACGCTTCCGTCGGCGAACGGCAGGTCCTCCGCGCCCGCCTCGCGGAACTCGGCCGCCGGCCACCGTTCCCGGGCCGCCGTCAGCATCCGCGGGTCGGGGTCCACGCCCACCGCGTGGACCCCGCGTTCGGCCAGCTCGGCGACGGCGCGTCCGCCGCCGCAGCCGACGTCCACGACGGTCGAGTCCGGGACGGAGGACAGCAGTTCGTAGGAGCGGGCCCGCAGCCGGGCGGCGCCCGGCATCCGGTCCGCCGCGTCGAGGACGGCCAACAGGGTCTCGGTGTCGCGGAGCTCTTGCACCGCTTCCTGGTTCTTGGACATGGACGCCAGGGTGCGACTTAATGTCGGCATGAGGTCAAGTGACAGCAGCGGCGCCGACACGATGAGCATCGGTGCCCTCGCGGCACGGTTCGGCCTGGCCACGCACGTCCTGCGGCACTGGGAGTCGGTGGGCCTGCTGCATCCCGGACGGGACGCGGGCGGGCGCCGCCGCTACACCGCGGACGACCTCGACCGCGTGGCGGTGATCCTCATGTACAAGGAGGCCGGTCTCGGTCTGGACGCCATCCGGCGCCTGACCGTCAGCGTCGACCGTGCCGCCCGGCAGGAGACCCTGCGTCACGAGGCCGCGGAGCTCCGCTCGGCCATCGCGGCGGCCCGTGCCTCGTTGGAGCTCATCGAGGGCGGCCTGAACTGCGCGTACGAGGACATCTCCCAGTGCCCGAACTACCGGCGGCGCATCGCCGAGCGGGTCGGCCCCCGACGCGGCGTCGGGCACGTCGGGTCAGCAGCCGGGCCGGTCTAGCGGCGGTCGTCCGCGCACAAGGCGTGGTCCACGAGCTTGCGGGCGGCGGTGTTGAGGGCGGTGGGGTCGGGGCGGCTGCCGGTGCTGGTGATCGATACGGCGACGGAGCGGCTGCCGTCCGGGGTGACGCCGGTGCGGGTGTAGGACCCGAAGCCGTCGCCCTCGTGATGCCAGTAACCGCCGCCGCAGGACAGGGGGACCCAGCGCAGCCCGAGGCCGTACCCGCCCCGGGGCCACTCGGCGAGGTCCTCCGTGTCGCCGGTGCGGGCCACGGTGTGCTGCATCTGGGCCAGTTGGGCGGGCGGAAGGAGCCGGCCGGTGGCCAGGGCGCGGAAGAAGGTGTTCAGGTCCGCGGTGGTGCTCACGACGGCCGAGTCGGCGGTGTGCTGCAGGCTCTGCTCGGTGACGTCGAGGCGCGTCCCCTCAGGGGTGCGCAGGTACACGCGTGCGTGGGGGCCGGGCAGGAACGGGTTCGCGCCCGCGACGTAGGTGTGCCGCAGTCCGAGCGGGGCGATGATGCGGTGCTCGACCTGCTCCCGCCAGCTGAGCCCGCCCGCCTTCTCGATGACCATCGCGGCGAGGAGGTAGTTGGTGTTGGAGTACGCCCAGCGGGGGCTCTTGGGGTCGGGCGTGAAGAGCGGGCGGTGCCGCATCGCCACCTTCACCCACTCCTGCGGCGGCGTCGCGTCGTAGCGGTGCTTGTCGAAGTCCTCGGTGAGGGAGCGGGCGAGATCCGGGTCGTCCACGTAGTCGAACAGGCCGCTGGTCTGCTGGAGCAGGTCCCGGACCGTGATCTTCGATCCGTCGTTGCCGTGGCTCGACACGACGCCGGGCAGCCACTTCTCGACCGTGTCCGTCAACGACAGCTTGCCGTCGGCGACCAGTTGCAGCGCGGCGGTGGCCGTGAACGTCTTGGTCGTACTCGCCACGCGGAACTGGGCCTTCCAGGGCACCGCTTGCTTTCCGCTGCCCGACCGGGCGCGCAGGGCACCGTGGCCCGTGTTCACCTCGGCCAGGACGCGGGCGTCTCCGGCCGCCGCCCGCACCGCGCGTACGTCCGCCTGGAGCGTGCCGCGGCCGTAGCGGCCGTGGTCGCTCGCGCCCGAGTCGGCGGCGCTCACGTGCGGCAGCGCCGCGACCGCGGCCGCGACAACGACCGTGGCCAGGGCCGCGGCACCCGTCCGGCGCTCCCTCATCCAACGGCCCGCTCGCCGGTGCACGTGCATCGTTCGTCCTCCTGCTGCCCAGGCCACCCTCATGGGGTCGGCCGTCCTGTCGGCGAGGTCTGTTCTCCTTGCCGCGGACAAGCCAATCAGCGCACTGCGGGGCGGACCATGGACTCAAGCCCCGGGTGTGTACTGGGGTTATCCCCCGTCTCTGGCCCGGCTGCGACGGGCAGCCGGGGCAGAGACGGGGTCAGGGACGGAGGAAGAGGTCACCGCCCTCCGAGCCGCGCGAACGTTCCCGACAGCCGTTCCGCCAGCTCGGCCACGGTGTCGTGGTCGAACAGGTGGCGCTGGTAGGACAGGGTCACGCTCAGCCGCGGGTCGACGGTCACGCCGACGACCAGCGGGTAGCGGGTGCCGTTGACCGTGGTGACGCCGGTGATCGCGATTCCGGCGGCGGTGTTCGCCTCGCTGATGCCCGCCCGGCCCATCGGGAAGGACTGGAAGACGACCTGGGTGTCGGCCTGGCGGCCGTCGGCGTGCCCGAACTGATGGTGTTCGAGCAACCGCCCCTGCCGACCGTGGAGTTCGGTGAGGAGCTCGTCCCAGGTCCGGTCCGGGGAGCGGCGTACGCGGACGGGCACGGTGTTCACGAACAGGCCCACCATCGTGTCCACCCCGACGACCTCCGCGGGCCGGCCGGACACCGTCGCGCCGAACACCACGTCGTCGCGCCCGGTCACGTCCGCGAGGACCGAGGCCCACGCGCCCTGCACGACCGTGTTCAGGGTCACGCTCAGCTCCGCGGCCCGCCGGGACAGCGCTTCCGCGGTCTCCGCGCTCACGGGGACCTCGACCGTGTCGACGCCGACGGGGTCGGCATCGGACGGCGCGGCGAGCAAGGTCGGCCGGTGGCCGTCGAGTTCGTCCGCCCACACGCGTTCCGCGGCCTCGCGGTCCTGCTCCGTCAGCCACACCAGGAAGTCCTTGTACGGACGCACCTTCGGCAGGACGGACGGGTCGGCGCCCGCGCCGTACAACCGCAGCAGATCCTGCAGCAGCAGCGGAACGGACCAGCCGTCGAACACCAGATGACTGGCCGTCAGGAGGAGTTCCGAGCGGTCCTGTCCCAGGCGTACCAGCGTCATCCGCACCAGGGGCGGTGTCGCCGGGTCGAAGTGGGCCGCCTGGTCCTTGAGGCGCAGCTCCTGGAGTGCGCGGGTCCGCTCCTCCTCGCCGAGTCCGCTCAGGTCGCTCTCGTGCCACGGCAGTGCGACGCCGTCGATCACGACCTGGACGGGCTCGCCGGTGGCACACCTGGCCACCGCCACCCGCAAGGTGGCGTGGCGGTCGAGGAGCGCCTGGCCCGCGGCGCGCAGCCGCGCCGCGTCCACCTGCCCGGTGACCTGGAAGGCCATCTGCACGTGGTAGGGGTCGTGCGCCTGGCCGGGGCGCATGGTGTGCCGGAGCATCGAGGACTGCTCGTGCGTGAGGGGCCAGACGTCGGCCAGGCGTCCGTAGCGGCGCTCCCACGTCTCGATGTCGTGCTGGGTCATGGCCGCCAACGGGAGGTCCGACGGCGTCAGGCCGCCCGCGCCCGGCCGCTTCGCGTGCCGGGCCAGGCCCGTCAGCGCGTCGCACCAGTACCGTGCCAGGTCCGCCACGTCGGAGCGGTCCAGCACACCCGTGGCGAAGTACAGCGTGGCCTGGGGCCGCGGGCCGTCGTCGCCGTCGACGACGACCACGCTGACCTGTATCTCCGCCAGCGCGGGCATGTCGGCGTCGGGGGTGATGTCCATGCTGTCCGCGTCGGCGACCGGGGTCCAGCCGAGGCCCCTCAGGTCCCCGGGCATGTCGGCCTGGGAGAACCGGCCCAGGTAGTTGAACGAGATCTGCGGTGCGGCGTACGCACCCAGGTCCGCGCCCGTCTCGGGGTTCAGGTAGCGCAGCAGCCCGTAGCCGATGCCCTTGTCCGGGACGGACCGCAGCTGCTCCTTGACCGTCTTCAGCGCGCCACCGGCGGCGGGTCCGCCCGCGAACGCCTCGTCCAGGGCGCACCCGGCGACGTCGAGGCGCGCCGGGAACACGCTGGTGAACCAGCCGACGGTGCGCGACAGATCCGATCCGGGCACCACGGCCTCCTCGCGGCCGTGTCCTTCCAGGGCGATCAGGCAGGACGACTCGGCCACGCCGCGCTCGCCGCGCCACTGGGCCAGTGCCAGCGCGAGACCGGTGAGCAGGCCGTCCTGTGTCCCGCACCGGAACGTCGCCGGGAGCGTGGACAGCAGGGCCTCCGTCGCCTCGTCGGGCAGGTCCACCTGGATGCTGTCCAGGGTGGCCACGGTGTCGACGCCGGGGTCCAGCCTGCGGGATCCGAGCATCGGGTCGGGGCCGTCGAGGACGTCCTTCCAGTACGGCAGCTCCGCCGCCCTGGCCGGGGTTTCCGCTTCGGCCGCGAGGGCGTGCGCCCAGCGCCGGGCGGACGTCCCCACCGGCGGCAGCGCGGGGGTCCTGCCCTCGCGCACCTGCGCCCATGCGGCGGCCAGGTCCGGCAGCAGGATCCGCCACGACACCCCGTCGGCCACGAGGTGGTGCAGCACGATCAGCAACCGGCCCGCTGTCGCGGCGTCAGCGCCGGTGGCGGTGTCGGCCTCGGCGTCGGTGGCGGTGGCGGTGGCGAACCACACGAACTGGGCCATCACCCCGGCCTCCGGGTCCAGCCGGCCCACGGCCGCGTCCAGCTCCGCCGCGGCATCCCGCTCCCCGCCGGCCCGCCGCAGCAGTCCGGCGACGTCGACCGTGCCCGGCGCGCCCACCACGAGGCCGCCGTCGTCGGGCAGGAGCCGCGAGCGCAGCACGTCCTGGTGGTCGATCACGGCGCTCAGCGTCGCGACCAGCAGCCTCTCGTCGATGTCCGGCGGAAGGTGCACCGTCGCCGCCATCGAGAACCGCGGGAACCGGCTGCCCACGTGCCGTGCGATCGGAGGCAGCGGCATCCAGCCTGCCCCACCGCCGTCGAGTTCGGCGAGGACCACACCGTCGTCGCCCGTGCTCGCCACGGCGGCCAGTTCGGCCACGGTGCGGCAGGCGAAGATCTGCTGGGGAGTGATCCCGACGCCCAGCGCCCGCGCCCGCGACACCACCTGGATGGACCGGATGCTGTCCCCGCCGACGGCGAAGAAGTCGTCGTCGGCACCGATCCATTCCCGGCCGAGGACTTCGGCGTACACCTCTGCGAGGACCTCTTCGACGGGCGTGCCCGGGGCCCGGTACGCCGCCGCGGTGAAGCCCGGGTCCGGCAGCGCGCCCCGGTCCACCTTCCCGCTGGGCGTCAGCGGAAGCCGGTCCAGGGTCACGACCTGCGACGGCACCATGAATTCCGGCAACCGCTCGGCCACGGACCGCCGTACGGCGGCGACGTCGACGCCGAGGTCGACGTCGTATCCGGATCCCGTGGCCGCCACGACGTACCCGACGAGGCGTGGGCCCCGGTCCCCTTCGACCGCCGCCACCGCCGCCTGGGCCACGCCCGGGCACGCCAGGAGCGCGGCCTCCACTTCGCCCGGTTCGATCCGCACGCCGTGCACCTTCAGCTGCGCGTCGGCGCGGCCCACGCACTCCAGCTCGCCGTCGCGGTTCCAGCGGGCCAGGTCGCCCGTGCGGTACATCCGCGATCCGGCGGGACCGAACGGGTCCGCCACGAACCGCTCCGCGGTCATGCCCGCCCGGCCGAGATAGCCGCGGCCCACCTCACCGGCCACGTACAGCTCCCCGACCACGCCGGACGGCACCAGGCCGAGGCCGGGGCCCAGCACGTACGCGCGCACGTTCCCCAGCGGCGTACCGATCGGCACCACGCCCGGTTCCGTCTTCTCGGGAAGCCGGAACGCGGTGGCGTAGAAGGACTCGCTCTGCCCGTAGGCGTTGATCAGGCGTGCCGCGGGCAGCGCCGCCCGCACCCGGTCGACCAGGCCTGCCGTCAGGGGTTCACCGGCGAGCACCACGGTGTCGGCCGTGATCGCGTCGCCGACCTGGGCCAGGACCGACGGCACCGCGCTGACGACGTCGCCCGACCAGGCGCCGCACTCGACGACGTCCTGGACCACTTCGAGGGTGGCGCCCGTGCTCAGTGCGGCCAGGACCTCGAAGACCGACACGTCGAAGGCCACCGACGTCGACGCGAGGACCCGCCGGCCCGGCCGCAGGCCGATCAGCTCGACCAGCCGCGCCACGTCGTGGACCACGCACCCGTGGGTGATCACCGCGCCCTTGGGCACGCCCGTCGAGCCCGAGGTGTACATCACGTACGCGGTGTTCCCGGGCCGCACTCCGCTGTCGAGGTTCCCGCCGTCGCCGGCCGTGAGGTCGAGGCCGTCCAGGTCCGTCAGGACGAACTCCGGTCGCGCTTCGGACCGCACGGCGTCGGCTCGGCCGCTGGGGTGTCGCGGATCGATCGGGACGTAGCCGGCACCGGACTTCCAGATGCCCAGCATGGCGACGACGAGGTCGAGCGACCGCGGCAGCGCGAGGCCCACCAGCGCCTCCGGCCGCGCGCCCCGTTCCGCCAGCGCGCGGGCCAGTCGGTTGGCGCGCGCGTTCAGCTCGCCGTAGGTCAGCGAGGCACCGTCGTACGACACCGCGATGGCGTCCGGCGCGGTCGCGGCCTGCCGTTCGAAGAGCTCCGGCACCGTCACGTCGGGCGTCTCGGTCACGGGGGTGGTGCTCTCCCCGAGCAGGCGCGCGCGCTCGCCCGGCATCAGCACGTCCACGGTGCGGCGCCGGGGGTCGGCCACCACCTGCCGCAGGACGGCTTCGTAGCGGGCGACGACGGCCTCGGCGGTGGCGCGGTCGAACAGGTCGGTGGCGTACTCCAGGAGGCCGTGGACGCCCTGGCCCGGGATGTCGGTCAGGTTGAAGAACAGGTCGGTCCTGGCCGTCGTGGTCGGCACCGGTTCGAGCGCGGCGTCGAGCCCGGCCAGGGTGAAGCCGGGGCCCGCCGCCGTCCGCCAGCCGAACAGGACCTGGAACAGCGGGGCGTAGGCGGTGGAGCGTTCCGGGTTGAGGATCTCCACGAGCTTCTCGAACGGGACGTCCTGCTGGTCGTACGCGGCCAGGGCCTTGCCCCGCACGCGGTCCACGACGGTCTCGAACGACGGGTTGCCCGACAGGTCGGCCCGCAGGACCCAGGTGTTGAGGAAGAACCCGACGGAGTCGGCGAGTGCGGCGTCCACCCGGCCCGCGATGGGCGAGCCGATCGTGATGTCCTCGCCGCCGCCGAGCTGGTGGAGCAGCACGGCGAGGGCCGCCTGCAACACCATCGGGACGGTCGCGCCCCGCGCGCGGGCCAGCTCGCCCACGGCGTCGAGCAGGCCGGGATCGAGGCGGAGTTCCACGGCGTCACCGCGGTGGCTGGCCACCGGCGGCCGCGGGCGGTCGACGGGAAGCCGCACGGGCCGTACTCCGGCCAGCTCGGTGCGCCAGTAGGCGACCTGGCGTGCCAGGAGGCCGTTCCCGTCGGCCAGCAGGTCCCGCTGCCACAGGGTGAAGTCCGTGTACTGCACGGGCAGTTCGGCCCACTGCGGGCGGGTGCCGCCGCACCGGGCGGCGTAGGCGGCGCTCAGGTCGCGTGCCAGCGGTGCCGCCGACTCTCCGTCGGCCGCGATGTGGTGCACGAGAAGGACCAGGACGTGCTCGTCCGGGCCGGAGCGGAACAGTGAGGTCCGCACCGGGATCTCCGCGGACAGGTCGAACGGCCGGCCCACGGCCACCGCCAGGGCGCCGGCCAGGGCGTCCGGCGCCACGTCCACGACCGGCAGGTCGAGCGGGACCTCGTCCGCGGGCAGCACCCGCTGGAAGGGCACGCCGTCCTCCTCGGCGACCACGGTGCGCAGGCTCTCGTGCCGTCCCACGACGTCCCGCACGGCCTGCGCCAGCGCCGCCACGTCGAGCGTGCCGGTCAGCCGGAGGGTCAGCGGGATGTTCCAGGCGGCCGACGCTCCTTCGAACCGGTCGAGGAACCACAGCCGGCGCTGGGCGAACGACAGCGGCACCCGGTCGGGCCGGCGCGCGGCTCGCCGCAGGGGCGGCCGGACCGGGTTTCCGGCCTGGAGACGCTGGGCCAGCTCGGCGACGGTGGGCGCCTCGAAGACCGCCTGGATGGGGACTTCGGCGTTCAGCGCGGTGCGGATCCGGCTGACGAGGCGGGTCGCGAGGAGCGAGTGCCCGCCGAGCTGGAAGAAGCCGTCGTCGATGCCGACCCGCTCCACGCCGAGGATGTCCGCGAAGAGCCCGCACAGGACCTTCTCGGACTCGTCGCGGGGCGCCCGGTACGCCAGGGCGGCGGCCTCGGGCTCGGGCAGGGCGGCCTTGTCGAGCTTCCCGGTCGGCGTCCACGGCATCCGGTCGAGCACCACGATCGCCGACGGCACCATGAACTCCGGCAGGCGTCCCGAGAGGAACGCGCGGAACTCCTCCGCCGTGACGCCGTCGCGCGTGACCACGTAGCCCAGGAGGTACTTGCCCTTGTCCTGGTCCTCGCGGGCCACCACCGCGGCCTCGACGGCCGCCGGGTGGGCGCTCAGAACGGTCTGGATCTCGCCCAGTTCGATCCGGAATCCGCGGATCTTGACCTGGTCGTCGGCGCGGCCCTGGAAGACCAGCTCGCCGTCCGGGGTCCAGCGCACGACGTCGCCCGTGCGGTACATCCGCTCGCCCGGAAGCCCGAACGGACAGGCCACGAACCGCTCCGCCGTCGCCTGCTGCCGGCCGCGGTACCCGCGCGCGAGCCCCTCGCCCGCGAGGTAGAGCTCACCCGCGGTGCCGGAGGGCACCGGGCGCAGCGCCTCGTCCAGGACGTAGGCGCGCATGTTGTCCATCGGCCGCCCGATGGGGATGTCGGCGTCGATGTCCTCGTCGGCGTCCGTGGAGCGGGCGATCGCGCAGACCGTCGTCTCGGTCGGCCCGTAGCCGTGCTTGAACGTGGTGCGCGGGCAGGCCTCCAGTGCCTTGCGGAACGTCGAGGGCTGCGCGCGCTCGCCGCCGGTCCACACCTCGCGCACGCCCGCCATGCACGTCACGTCCTCCTCCACCAGGACGTTGAACAGGCCGGTGGTCAGGAAGACCGACGTGATGCCCTCGTCGGCGACGAGCCTGGCCAGGGTGTCGGCGCTCAGCCGGCCCGGAGGGGCCATCACCACGCGGCCGCCGCGCAGCAGGGGCACCCACAGCTCGTACACCGAGGGGTCGAAGGTCAGGGGCGTGTGGCACAGGACCCGGTCCTGCGTGGCGGCGGTCCACCTGCGGTCGACGGCGAAGGCGACGACGTCCCGGTGGGTGATGCCGACGCCCTTCGGCGCCCCGGTCGAGCCGGACGTGTACATCACGTACGCCAGCTGCTCCGGGTGGTAGCGGTGCGGCCGGTGCTCGGCCGCGGAGACGTCCTGCGGTGAGTCCTGAGCCGGTGTCTGTACGTCCATCACGGGGCAGGGCAGGTCGGGCAGGGTGCCCGAGCCGTCGGTGAGCACCAGTGCGGGCCGGGCGTCGTCGATCAGGAGCCGGATCCGCTCGGCGGGCTGGCCGGGGTCGACGGGCAGGTAGGCGCCGCCGGTCCGCACCACGGCCAGGATGGCTTCCACGTAGCGCGGTGAGCGCTCCATGGCGACCGCCACCACCGATTCCGGCCCGATCTCCCGCGCGCTGAGTGCGCGCGCGAGGCGGTCGGCCCGGGTGTGGAGTTCGCGGTAGGTGAGCCGCTCGGCGCCGGAGGCGACGGCGACGGCGTCCGGGGTGATCGCGACCTGCCGCTCGAACAGTTCGGGGAGCGAGATCTCGGGGATCGGGGCCGCGGTGTCGTTGACGGTGTCGTGGGCCGTCGCCTCGGCCGAGCCTGCCGCATCCGCGGAACCCACGGAGTCCGCGGAGTTCATGGCGAGGAGGTCGCGCAGCGGACGGTCGGGGTCGGCCATCGCGGCGGCGGCGATCTCCTGGAACATGTCGGCGACGCGCCGCATGGTGGCGGCGTCGAAGAGGTCGACCGCGTACTCCAGGAAGCCCTCCATCGGGCCGCCGTCCTGGTCGAACACCCCGAAGGTCAGATCGCACTTGGCCGTGCCGGGGGCGATCCCGGCGATGTCGTCGGCGTCGTGGGAGACCGTCATCCCCGCGAGTTCCTCGGTGGGCGCCTCGTTGTTCTGGTGCGTGTACGCCACGGTGAACACGGGGTGCCGCGACGGGTCGCGGTGGCCGCCGAGCGCGGCGACGAGCTTGCCGAACGGCATCTCCTCGTGGTCGAGGACGCCGGTGACGGTGCTCATGCACCGGTGGACGAGGTCACGGAAGCTCAGGCCCGGCGCGACCGGGGTCCTGAAGGGCAGGACGTTGTTGAAGTAGCCGATGAGACCGTGCGTGGCGGGGTTCGTGCGGCCGGAGGTGGCCACACCGACCACCACGTCCCGCTGTCCGGCCCACAGGTGCAGCAGCGCGTCGACCACGGCGAGCATGGTGACGAACGTCGTCACGTTCTCGCGCACGCTGAAGTCCCGCAGGTCCCGCACGACGTCCGGGCGCAGCTCGAAGGTCAGCAGGTCGCCGACGTAGGACTGGGCCAGGGGGCGCGGGCGGTCGAGCGGAAGTTCCGTCGGGGTCAGGTCGCGCAGTTGGCCGCGCCAGAACTCCAGGCCGCTCGCCATCCGGTCGTCGTCGAGCCAGGACCGCTGCCAGGCGGCGTAGTCCGCGTACTGGATGGGGAGTTCGGGCAGGTCCGGCGCCCGGCCCTCGCGCCGGGCCGTGTAGAGCTCGGCGATCTCGCGGTAGAAGACGGCCGGTACCCAGCCGTCGAAGATGATGTGGTGCCAGGTGTAGAGCACCATGTGCTCATCGTCGGCGAGCCGGACGACCGTGGTGCGCAGCAGCGGGCCCTGGGTCAGGTCGAACGGCCGGGTCTGGGTCTCCTCGATCACCCGGGCCAGGTCCGTGTCCGGTCGGCCGCCGAGATCGATGACCTCCACCTCGGGTTCGGTGAGGTCCGCGAGCACGTACGGGGCGCCGTCCTCGTCGAGGATGCGGGAGCGCAGGATCTCGTGCCGCCGCATCAGGTCACCGAGGGCGTCCCGGAAGGCGTCGAGGTCGAACGGGCCGCTGTAGCGGGCCCTGGTCGGGAGGTTGTAGAGCGGGCTGTTCGGGTTGAGCTTGTCCAGGTACCACAGCTGTTCCTGGTTGAAGGACAGCGGCAGCCGGCCGCCGCGCGGTATCGCCGGGATCGTCCAGCTGTCCGCCTCGGGCGCGACGCGGGCCGATTCGACCAGGGCCGCGAGGTCGCGGATGGTCGGACATCGGTACAGGTCCGCGAACGTCAGGCGCACCCCGAACCGCCGCTCGACCTCCCGGATCACCGAGATGCCCGCGATGGACGTGCCGCCCAGCTCGAAGTAGTTCGCGTCCGGGCTCACGTCCTCGGCGTTCAGGACCTGCCGCCACACGTCCGCGAGCTCCAGTTCGGGCGCCCTGGCCGAGAGCGCGGGCGCGGTGTCCCGTGTGCCGCTCGGTGCCGCGACCGGTGCGGGGCCGCCCGGCGGCAGGCACCAGCAGGAGACCTCCTCGAACGGGTACGTCGGCACTTCGACGCGCGACAGGTGCCGCCCCGCGTAGAAGCGGTCCCACTCGATGTCCACGCCCAGCGCGTACAGCTCGCCCAGGGCCCGGAGCACGCCGTCCCGGGACGGGTCGGAGAACAGCCGCACCACCGGCAGGTCCGGGGCCACGCGGTTGATCGCGCGTGACAGGGTCCCGTCGGCGCCCAGTTCGACCATGATCGCGCCCTGGTCGGTGAACTCCGCCACCGCCCGCCGCAGGCCCGCCTCGTTGACCTCGTCGGTGATCGGCGCCTCACGGGCGTCCACGTCCTGACCGCGCAGCCGCCGCACCGCGAGGTTGCCGACGCCCGAACCCACCATCTGGAGTTCGCTCACGCCCAGGGACCGCACCAGTTCGTACGCGGCACACAGCCGGTCGGCAAGGCGCTCGCCCGCCGAACCGGTCCCGCCCACGCCGTCGAGCCCGGCGAACGACGCGGAGAGCCGGTCCCACGTGGCGTCGCCCAGCTCGCCGTCGCCGGAGAACAGCAGCACGACCTTGGCGGAACGGGGTGCCGCGGCGAACTCGGCCTTGCGCAGGGACGCGGCGAGCTCTCCGGTGTCCTGGGCGACACCGGACCAGCGGAACGCGTGGTCGTCGCGGCCCCGGTTGAGCACGTGCGCGACGGCGGGCAGGTCGAGATCCGTCTGTTCGAGGAACGCGGCGACGCGTGCGGCGGAGGCGGACAGGGCGGACGCCGACTTAGCCGACAGGGTGACGAGTTCGGTGGTGGTGCCGTCCGCCTCGGGAGTGGCCCCTTCGGCGCGGTCGTTCGGGGGCTGCTCGATCACCGCGTGGACGTTGGTGCCGGTCAGGCCGAAGGAGCTCAGTCCGGCCCGGCGGACGCCCGACGTCGGCGTCCACGGCGTGAGCGCGGCCTCCACCTGGACGGGTCCCGACACGTCGATCAGCGGGTTCGGCGAGCGGAAGTTGGGGTTCGGATACCGCACTCCGTGGCGCAGTCCCGCGAGCACCTTGAAGAGGCCCGCCATGCCCGCGGCCTGGTCGAGATGGCCGACATTGCCCTTGATCCCGCCGATTCCGCACGGTCCTGCGAGGCCCGCGTCCGCGAACGCGAGCTGCAGGCCGCCTGCCTCCACCACGTCGCCGAGCGGTGTGGCGGAGCCGTGGCACTCGACGAGGTCGATCGCGTCGGCGCCGGCCTGCCGCCAGGCCTCCACGATCACCTGGGCCTGGCCCTGGGCGCTCGGCGCACCCATGTTGGTCGCCCGGAACCCGTTGTGGTTGACGGCGATCCCGGTGAGCACCCCGTGGATGTGGTCCCCGTCGGACAGCGCGTCGGAGAGCCGCTTGAGCAGCACGAGCCCGCCGCCCTCACCGGCCGTCGTGCCGTTGGCCTCGGCGTCGAAGGGGCGGCAGACGCCGTCCGGCGACTCCAGGCCCTGGAGCGGCTGGTGGGCCTGCCGGGTCACCGGCACCGAGAAGACGTTCAGACCGCCCGCGACCGCGAGGTCGGCGCGGCCGGCACGCAGGTTCTCCACGGCCGTGGCGAGCGCGGTGAGGCTGCCGCTGCACGCGGTGTCCACCACGGACGTGGGGCCGGTGAAGTCGAAGAAGTAGGAGACGCGCGCGGCCGTGGCGGACGGCAGGGAGCCGAGGAGCTGCTGCGGGTCGTCGTCCGTGTACAGGCTCGCGTAGCCGGGTGTGGGCGCGCTGAGGACGACGGCGGTGTTCGAGCCGCGCAGCGCCGCCGGGGCGTAGCCCGCGTTCTCGATGGCGCGGTGGGCCAGCTGGAGGGCGATCCGCTGGTGCGGATCCATCAACTCCGCTTCCCGCAGCGACAGGCCGAAGAACTGGTGGTCGAACAGGTCGATGCGGTCCAGATACCCGAGAGCGACGTAGTCGGCGTCGGCGGACGCGCCGGTGTGGTGGATCCGGTCCCGGGTCGGCGGACCGACGCTGACGCGGCTCTCGGCCAGGTTCTCGTGCAGGGCGTCCAGGTCGCCGGCGTCCGGCAGCGCGAGCGCCACTCCGACGATCGCCACCGGCTCGTGCGCAGCGGCCGGCGGCTTCTGCTCGGCCGCCACCGGCTCGTACTCGGCCACCGTGGACCCGTGCTCAGCCGCCACCGGCTCGTGCCCAGCCACTGCCGGCCCGTTGTCAGAGCGCGTCACAGCTCGTTCCCCCACTTTCCGTCGTTCTCTCCGATTGCGTCGCCGGCCGGCCGCTCACGCATAGCGGTGGAAGCCCTGTCCGCTCTTGCGGCCCACGTGGCCGTCGGCGACCAGCTGGCGCAGCTTCTCGCAGGGCTGGAAGCGCTCGTCCCCGGTGCATTCGAGCAGGACGTACAGGGTGTCGACGATGGTGTCCAGACCGATCAGGTCGCCGGTGGCGAGCGGGCCCATGGTGTGCCCGAAGCACTCCTGGAAGATGCGGTCGACGGCGACCGGGTCGGCGGTGCCCTGCTGCACCACGGTGGCGGCTTCGTTGACCGTGAGCATCAGGACCCGGTTGGAGACGAAGCCGGGCGCGTCCGCGACGACGATGCCCTTCTTGCCGAGGTCCGCGAGGAGGGCGAGGGTGGTGTCCAGGGTGGCGTCGGTGGTCCGCGGGCCGCGGATGACCTCGACGGTGTCCTTCAGGGGCGCCGGGTTCATGAAGTGCGTGCCGATGACCTGCCCCGGCCGCGCCGTCTGCGCGGCGAGCCGGTCCACCGGGATCGCCGAGGTGACCGTCGCGAACACCGCCTGGGGCGGGCACACGTCGTCGAGTTCGCGGAACAGCTTCTCCTTCAGCGGGATGCGCTCCGGCGCGCAGTCGAGGACGAACCGTGCGGAGGCGAGGTCCGCCAGCCGCGTGGTCCAGGTGACCGCCTCCAGGGCCTGGGCCATGGGCACGGCGCCGGGCCCCTTGCGGAACATCGTGGCGAGCCTGATGCCGGTGCGGAGCCGGGCCGGTGCGCCGGCGAGCGCGCTCTCCTCGGGGTCGACGGCCACCACGTGGTGCCCGGCCTCGGCGAGGCACTGGGCGATGCCGACGCCCATCGTTCCGGCGCCGACCACGCCGATGACGCCGGTGTCGGCGCTGTCCTGGTGCATGAGGGTCTCCGTGTGCGCGTCGTGCGCGTCGTGGGTGCGGTTGTCGTGGGCGTCGCGTGGGCCGTGGGCGTCCCGGTCCGGGTCGCGGTGGTGTGCGCCGGTCATCCGGTGACCACCCGCACCGGGTGCGTGCGGGGACGCGGCGGGTTCGCCGGGTCGATGGCGAGGGTCGTCCGGCCGCCGCTGTCCTCGACCACCGCGAAGCCGCCGAAGCGCAGGGTGACCAGCATCTGCCGGTTGACGTCGGTGGCGACGAACTCCGCGACCGGGCGGCGGCCCGCGGCGAGGGTCTCGGCCACGATGTGGTCGATGAGCACCGCGCCGACGCCGCGCGACATCACCCGGCAGGACATGAGGAGCAGTTCGAGCACGGTCGCGTCGTCCCGCAGCGCGGTGACCGCGAGCCCGATGGTGCCGTAGGAGCCGAAGCGGTCCTCCAGGCTCGCGACGATCACCTCGTGCCCCGGGTCGGCGCACAGCTGCCGCAGCTCGTCCAGGCCGAAGGTGCGGCCGGTGGTGTTGAGCTGGTGGGTGCGCACCGTCAGTTCGTGGGCGCGGGCGAGGTCGGCCTCGGTCGCGCGCCGGACGGTGAGGACCAGGTCGAGTGAGGCGAGGAACTCCGCGGGCGGGCCCGTGTGCTCGGTCTCCGCGGCCTTGCGCCGCCGCTCGGTGCGGTAGAGCCCGCGCCGCTGGGCGGACTCGTCCGTGATGAACTCCGGCGTGAACTCCTCGTACGCCACGAGCTGTTCGGCCTCGGTCGCGGGATAGCAGCGTACGGACGGGTGCGCGGCGGCGACCTCGGCCCGCTCCACCGCGTCGTTGTCGATGAACGCGACCGTGTCGATGCCGATGTTCAGCTCGGCGGCGATCCGTTCGACGGCCCCGGACTTGGCGCCCCAGCCCACCTCCAGGACGGTGAACAGGTCGTCGAGCCCGTGCGCGGCCAGGTGGGCCGCGGCGACGTCGTACTCGCCGCGGCTGGCCACCGCGTGCAGGATGCCCCGCTGGTCCAGGGCGTGCAGGGTCTTCACCGCCGCGTCGAAGGGGACGGGCGCGTCGCCTTCGAGGACGACGCCGTCCCACAGGGTGTCGTCGAGGTCCCAGACCAGGCACTTCACCGTCGGTGCCGCGGCGTCGTCCGCCGCCGTCGCGCCCGGCTGCCCGCTCGCTCGTCCGCTCATCGCGGTCCTTCCTCTCGCTCCGGGCGCCGTGCGCGCGGCCGGTGTCCGTGGGCGCGCAGCAGGTGGTCGGCGATGTGCAGTTCGGACACCTGCGCCGAACCCTCGATGATCTCCATGACCTTGGCGTCCCGGTAGCACCGGCCCACCAGGCTGTCCGGGGCGCAGCCCGCCGCGCCCAGGATCTGGACGGCGTCCGCGGACACGGAGGTGGCAGCGCGCGCCGCCGCGTACTTGGCGGCGACGGTCTCCGCGATGGCGTCCGGGTCGCCCGCTTCGCGCAGCCGGGCCGCGCGCAGGCACAGCTCGCGGGCCGCCCTGCTGTCCACCGCCGCGCGCCCCAACAGCGAGCGCACCAGCTGGTGCTCGGCGAGGACGACGCCTTGCTGGTCGCGCCGCACGGCGTGCGCCGCGGCCGCGTGCAGGCACGCCTCGGCCATCCCGACGCAGCCCCACGCGACCGTGAACCGCCCGTGGTCGAGCGCGGTGCCCACCACATGCGACAGGCCGAAGCCGGGCGGCGCCACCGCGTTCTCGCGCGGCACCCGCACCCGGTCGAACCGCACGTGCGCCAACTGGGCGGCGCGCATGCCGAGCTGGCCGCGCACCGGCTCCCGCTCGACGCCGGGCCGGTCCGCCTCGACGAGCACCGCGGCCGGGCGTCCGCCCGCACGGCCGAGGACCAGGAAGACGTCCGCGACCTCGCCGAAGGTGATCCAGCGCTTCTCGCCGGTGACGGTGTACGCGTCGTCCTGTTCGTCGACCCTCGTGGTGACCGCGGCCAGGTCGCTGCCCGCCTCCGACTCCGTCGCGGCGAACGCGGCGAGCACCTCGCCCCGGGTCAGGGCCGGCAGCCACCGCTCGCGCTGCTCGGCGGTGCCCCAGCGCAGCAGTGCCGCGCCCACCATGCTCTGCACGGTGACCAGGCCGCGCAGCGCGCTGCACACGCCGCCGACGCGGGCGCACGCCTCGCCGAGCTGGGCGGGCGTGGCGCCGAGCCCGCCGTAGCGGGCGGGCAGGTCCGCGCCGAACAGGCCGGCCCGCGCCGCCGCGAGCCTGACGTCGGCGGGCAGTTCGCCGCGCGCGTCCCAGCCCGCGGCGTCCTCGCGGACGGAGTCGGCGAAGTCCGCCCCCAGGGTGGTGGGGTCCGGTGCGAGGGCGCTCGTCATGCCGCCGTGCCGCGGGTCGCGGTCTTCCTCAGGACGAAGTCCCGCAGCCTGCCGAGGGTGCGGAAGTTGTCCAGGTCGAGGTCGGCGACGTCGACCTCGATGCCGTACCGCTGCTCGACGAAGTTCACCAGCTCCATCGCGAACAGGGAGTTGACCAGGCCGAGGGCGAAGTAGTCGTCGTCCGGGCCCAGTTCCTGCCCGAGGTTCCCGGTCAGGTATGCGCTGAGCTCCTGGGTCACGTCCGTCTCGGTGGCCGTGTCCGTGCGGTTCGGTGTTTCCATTCGGGCCCTGCTCCTCACAACGGTGGTTCACATGGGTGGTTCACAACGGGTGGTGCTGTTCGTGACGGGCCGTGCTCACAGGTAGTGCGGCGCGGCGGTGCCGTCGCCGATCTGTACGAGCAGCAGGCTCCACGCGGCGACCGGGCTCGCGCTGAGCAGCACGGCGTACTGCCCGTCCTCGATGCCGCCGCGGTCGAGCTCCGTGCGCAGGTTCAGGAGCACGTCGTTCGGGCCGAGGTGGCCGTACTGCCGCAGGTTGTCGAAGCACGACGTACTGATCTTGACGTCGAGGGTCTCCTCGGTGAAGCGGAAGGCGCCCTCGGACAGGTTGTGGCTGAGGTGGCGGGAGATGTCCGCGGGCGCGAGGTCGTTGCGCTCGAGGAGGCGCGCGTACAGGGCGCGCAGGCGGTTGCGGGTCTCCACGGCGAGGCGGAAGGAGTACGAGGGGATGTCGCGGCACTCCTCGCGCCACTCCTGGGTGGGCCGGTCGCGGTAGTCGACGCGGAACAGGTCCCAGTGGCTGCCGTTGGTCTCCTGGACGACGTCGACGATCCGGACCGGGCCGCCGCGCGCGATCACCGCGGCGGCGCCGCCGTCGCCGCTGACCGTCACCGGGTGCCGGTAGCGCAGCGGGGTCGGCGGCTTGCTGCCGTGGACGACCAGGACGTGCTCCAGGTCGCCGTCGGCGGCGAGCAGTCCGCGGGCCGTGAGCAGCGCCGGGGTGAGGGAGACACAGCCGAGGCCGCCCACCGAGAACGTCAGCGCGCGGTCCGCGCCGAGCAGCGCCTGGAGCCGGGTGGCCGCCGACGTCATCAGCGTCTCGGGCGCGCGGGCGTCGATGAGGACGAGCGCGTCGACGTCCTCCGCGGCGAGCTGTGCTTCCGCAAGGGCCCGGCTCGCGGCGCGGGCCGCGAGGTCGAAGGCGCTCAGCGAGTCGTCGGCGCGGACCTCGTCGATGCCGAGCTGTGCGCAGGTCTCCCGCTCGGCGTCGTCGAGGCCGGCGAGGCCCGGCAGTTCGGGCACGGGCAGCACGCTGTCGGGCTGGTAGCAGGCCATGGCCTTGATGGCCGTCACCGGAGGCATTCAGCGGCCCCCTTCGGTGCCGGGTCCGGTGCACGCCCCGACCGCGTGGCGGGCGCGGGCCACGCCGGTGACCGCCACGGGTGCCCGGCCGGATCGGCTCGGGTGCGTCATAGCTCGTACCTCGTTTCGTCAGGGGTTGCGTGGTCGGTCCCGCCGTCGACCAGGCGGGCCATCGCCTCGATCGTGGTGTGCTCGAACAGGGCGCCCAGGGGCACCTGCTGTGCGCCGAGTCCGGTCAGGCGGCGGCTCAGGGTGAGCAGCGAGAGGGAGGTGCCGCCGGCCTCGAAGAACTTCTCGTGCACGTCGATCTCGTCCCGGCCGAGCAGTTCGGCCCAGACCGCGGCGACGGCCCGCTCGCTGGCCGTGCTCGGCCGCGTCAGCGCGGCCCCGTGCCGGGTCTCCGGGCTCGGCGGCTGCGGCAGGGCGCGGCGGTCCACCTTGCCGTGGCGGGTGAGCGGGAAGGTGTCGAGCGTGACGAAGGCGGCGGGCACCATGTACGGCGGCACGTGCCGCGCCACGTGGGCGCGCAGTTCATCGGGCGCGGGCGCCCCGTCACCGGCCTCCCCTCCCCCGCCGTCCGCCGCCGGGACGACGTAGGCGACGAGGCGCTGTCCTCCGGCGCCGGGAGTGTCCCGCGCGACCACGGTCGCCCTGCCCACCCCGGGATGCGCCATGAGGGCCGCCTCCACCTCGCCGGGCTCGACCCGGAAGCCGCGGACCTTCAGCTGGTCGTCGGCGCGCGCCTTGAACACGAGCTCCCCCTCCGGCGTCCACGTCACGACGTCCCCGGTCCGGTACATGCGCTCGCCGGGCGGGCCGAACGGGCAGGCCACGAACCGCCCGGCGGTGATCCCGTGCCGGTGCGCGTAGCCACGCGCCAGGCCCGAGCCCGCCAGGTACAACTCGCCCTCCACGCCGGGCAGGACGGGCCGCAGCAGGTCGTCAAGGACGTAGGCGCGCGTGTTGTCCATCGGCCGCCCGATGGGGACCACCGCACCGACCTGGTCGGCGTCGGCGACCCGGTGGCAGGTGGCGAAGATCGTCGCCTCCGTCGGCCCGTACGCGTTGACGACGGTGGTGCCGGGGCAGGCGCGCAGCACGCGCGCCACCGCCTCCGGGGGCACCGGCTCGCCGCAGGTCAGGGCCTCGCCCACGCCCGCGAAGGTCTCCGGGCGCTCCTCGGCGATCACGGCGAAGAGGCCCGCGGACATGCACACCGCGGTCACCCGGTGCTCCGCGATGAGCGCGGCGAACGTGTCGACGTCGAGCTTCCCGGGCGGGGCGACCACGGCGGTGCCGCCGGCCAGGAGCGGCACCCACATGTCGTAGCCGGAGACGTCGAACGTCGACGCGGAGTGCACGAGGACCCGTTCGTGGGCGCCGCCCGCCCAGTCCCGGTCCGCCGCGAGGTCCACCACGGCGCGGTGGCTGACCCCGGTGCCCTTGGGCACGCCGGTGGACCCCGAGGTGTAGATGACGTACGCGAGCCGGTCCGGCCGTCCGGGGTCCGCGAGGTCGTCGCCCGGTTCGCGGGCCACGGCCGCCGCGGTGCCCGGGTCGTCGAGGACCAGGCGGGGGCAGTCGGTCGCGGGCAGGCCGGCCGCGGCGCCGGAGGTGGTCACGAGGAGCGCAGGTCGGGCGTCGCGCAGCATCGACTCCAGGCGCTGCGCCGGGTCGTCGTGGGCCAGCGGCACGTACACGCCCCCGGCCTTCAGGACGGCGAGGACCGTCATCACGTACTCCGGCGACCGGGGCACGGCCACGGCCACCGGCGACTCCTGGCCGACACCGCGGCGCACCAGGGCGCGGGCGAGCCGGTTGGCGCGGGTGTTCAGCTCCCGGTAGGTCAGCGACTCGGCGCCCCGCACCAGCGCGACGGCGTCCGGCGTCCCGGCGGCCCGCCACTCGAAGAGCGCGGAGACCGTCACCGGCGGTGCGGGCGCGGCGGTGTCGTTGACGTCGTGCAGCAGGTGCCGCTCGGCGGGCGTCAGCGCGTCCACGGCGTGCAGCCGCGTCCGCGGACGCGTCGCGAGTTCCCGTACGAGGCGCGCGAACCGGTCGGCCAGGGCGGTGACCGTGGCGCGGTCGAACAGGTCGGTGGCGTACTCGACGAGCCCGGAGAGCCCCTGCCCGGCCCGGCGCTTGTCCTGGGTGACCTCTTCGACCTGGAAGAGCAGGTCGAACTTGGCGGTGCCGGTCGCGACCGGTTCCTCCGTGGCCCGCACCCCGTCCAGGGCGAGGTCGCCGATGCTCTTCTGCCAGAAGAACGCCACCTGGAACAGCGGGTGGTGGGCGGTGGACCGCTCCGGGTTGAGCGCTTCGACGAGCCGCTCGAAGGGCACGTCCTGGCGGTCGTAGGCGTTCAGGGCCTTGTCCCGCACCTGCCGGACCAGGTCCTCGAACGACGGGTCCGCCGACAGGTCGGCCCGCAGCACCCAGGTGTTGACGAAGAAGCCCACGAGGTCCGCCAGGGCGTCGTCGGTGCGTCCGGCGACGGGCGAGCCGATGGGGAGGTCGTCGCCGCCGCCCATGACGTGCAGCAGCACCGCGAGGGCGGACTGGAGCACCATCGGCACGGTGGCGCCCTGGGCGCGTGCCACCTCCTCGACCGCGGTCAGGACGTCGGCGTCGAGGGCGAAGGCGACGGTGTCGCCCCGGTGGCCCGCCACGGGCGGGCGCGGCCGGTCGAGCGGGAGCCGCAGGGGCTGCGGCACGCCGTCCAGCTCCTTGCGCCAGTACGCCAGATGGGACGCCAGGATGCTGTCGGGGTCGTCCTCGTCGCCGAGGAGCTCCCGCTGCCAGAGCGCGTAGTCGGTGTACCGCACGGGCAGTTCGTCCCACTGCGGTGCCTCGCCCTGCCGCCGGGCGGAGTAGGCGGTGGCCAGGTCGCGGGTCAGGGGGCCCATGGATTCGCCGTCGGTGGCGATGTGGTGCATGAGCAGCAGCAGGACGTGCTCGTCGGGCGCACAGCGCAGGACGCGGGCCCGCACCGGCAGCTCCACGGACAGGTCGAAGCCGCGGCTCACCTCCGCGGACACCGCGGCGCTCACCCCGTCCGGCGTGACGTCCCGCACGGGCACGTCGAGGGCGACGTCCTCCTCCGGCACGACGACCTGTGCCGTGACGCCCTGCTCGTCGGCGACGAACAGCGTGCGCAGGCTCTCGTGCCGCACCACGACGTCCCGCAGGGCCGACGCCAGCGCGACCGCGTCGAGATCCCCGCGGAGCCGGACCACGAACGGCAGGTGGTACGTCGGCAGCGGCTCCAGCTCGTCGAGGAACTTGACGCGCTGCTGGGCGAAGGACAGCGGCATCCGCCCGGGCCGCACGTCGGCCCGGCGCAGCGCCGGGCGCGCGGACCGGCGGTGGGTGCCGACGCGCTCGGCGAGGCGCGCCGCGGTGGG
The DNA here is from genome assembly GCF_042740445.1 of Streptomyces sp. NPDC059003. Lineage (NCBI taxonomy): Bacteria > Bacillati > Actinomycetota > Actinomycetes > Kitasatosporales > Streptomycetaceae > Streptomyces > Streptomyces sp. NPDC059003. The sequence continues at coordinate 46,989 of NZ_JBHYJH010000010.1, forward strand.
CGCGTCGAAGACCGCCTGGATCGGGACGTCCACGCCCAGCGTCGCACGCATCCGGTTCACCAGACGGGTGGCGAGCAGCGAATGCCCGCCCAGGTCGAAGAACCCGTCGTCGGCGCCGACGCTCTCGACCCCGAGCACCTCCGCGAACAGCCCGCACAGCGCCTCCTCCTGGGGGCTGCGGGGTGCGCGGTAGGCGGTGGTGGCGGTGAGCTCGGGGCTCGGGAGCGCCTTGCGGTCGAGCTTGCCGTGGGGGGACAGCGGCAGCCGGTCCAGCGGGACGAAGGCGGCGGGGACCATGTACGCGGGCAGCCGCTCGGCGACGAACGCCCGCAGGTCGGCGAGGTCGAGGTCGGCACCACCGGTACCGCCGGGGCCACTGGCACCACCGGCACCTCCGCCGACGCCGCTGTCGGCGGGGACGACGTAGGCGATCAACCGGCGGCTCTCGGCGGCACCTTGGGCCACCACGGCCGCCTGGTCGACGTGTGCGTGGGCGGTGAGAGCGGCCTGGATCTCGCCGGGTTCGACGCGATGGCCGCGGATCTTGACCTGTTCGTCGGCGCGGCCGAAGTACTCCAGTTCGCCGCGGGCGTTCCAGCGGGCCAGGTCGCCCGTGCGGTACATCCGGGCTCCGGCCGGGCCGAAGGGGTCCGCCACGAAGCGGGCCGCCGTCAGGTCCGGGCGGCCGAAGTAGCCGCGGCTGACGGCGCCCGCCACGTACAGCTCGCCGACGGCGCCCTCGGCCAGCGGGGTCAGGCCGGGGCCGAGGACGTAGGCGCGCATGTTGCCGAGGGGGGTGCCGATCGGGGCACTGGCCCGGCCGTCCCACTCCTGGTCGGCGGGGAGCGCAAACGTCGTCGCGTAGAACGACTCGGTCTGGCCGTAGGCGTTGACGACCCGGACGCCCGGCAGTGCCTCGCGGGCGCGGGCCACCAGCGACGCGGGCAGCGCCTCTCCGGCGAAGACCAGCGAGGCCGGCCGGACGCGGTCGCCGAGCTCGGCGACGAGTTCGGCGAAGGCGGAGGGCACCGAGCTGATGACGTCCAGGTCCCAGCTGTCGCGTTCGGCCAGGGCGAGGACGTCGCGGACGAGCTCGACGCACCCGCCGGTGGTGAGCGTGGCGAACAGCTCGAAGGCGGCGACGTCGAAGCCGATGGACGTGCCGCTCAGCATGCGCCGGCCGGGTGCGAGGCCGACCCGCCGGACGAGACCGTCCAGGCCGTTGACGATGTTGGCGTGGGTGAGGGCCACGCCCTTGGGGCGGCCGGTGGAGCCGGACGTGTAGATCACGTAGGCCAGGTGCTCCGGGCGCGGGTCGCGGGCTTCGGCCTCGCGGTCCGTCTCGTCGGCTTCGCGAACCGCCGTGTCGGCCTGTACGGCTTCCAGGTCCACCTCGTCGAGGAGAAGGACCGGGGCGTTCGTCGCGGGCAGCTTCGGGAGGGTGTCGGCGTCGGTGAGCAGCAGGCGCGGCGCGGCGTCGGCCAGGATGTGGCCGAGGCGGGTGCCCGGGTGGTCCGGGTCGATCGGCAGGTACGCGCCGCCCGCCTTCAGGATGCCCAGGACGCCCACGACCAGGTGCGCGGTGCGCGGCAGCGCGAGGGCCACCAGGCTCTCGGGGCCGACGCCGCGCCCGGCGAGGGCCCGTGCGAGGCGGTCGCTGCGGGCGTCGAGATCGGCGTAGGTGTGGGCGACGTCGCCGCACACCACCGCGACCGCGTCCGGGGTCCGCGCGGCCTGCCGCTGGAAGAGTTCCGGGATCGTCGCGTCCGGCACGGCCGTGTGCGTGGCGTTGAGCGTACGAAGGACCCGCTCCCGCTCCTCGGGGGCCAGTACCTCCACCGTGCTCACCGGCACGTCGGTGCCGGCGGCGAGGTGGGCGAGGACCCGCTGGAACCGGTCCGCGATGCCGCCGACCGTGGCGGCGTCGAGCACGTTCCGCTGGTGCTGGAGCGCGAGGCGCAGGTGGGGGTCGGCCGAGGCGAGGACGGTGAGCGGGTAGTGCGAGCCGGACTGCGGGCGGATTCCGGTGACCTCGACGCCCGCGGCCGCGGTCGCCTCGCCGAAGCCCTCCCGGTCGACCGGGTACGACTCGAAGGCGACGAGGCTGTCGAACAGCACGCTCGTGCCGGTGGCCCGGTGGATCTCGGCGAGGCCGTAGTGGTGGTGGTCGAGCAGCGCCACCTGGCGGTCCTGGAGGTCGGTGAGGACCTCCGCGAGACTCTGGCCGGGCCGACATCGGACCCGCACGGGCAGCGTGTTGATGAACAGGCCGACCATCGCGTCGACGTCGGGCACCGCGGCCGGGCGGCCGGACACCGTGGCGCCGAACACCACGTCGTCGCGGCCCGTCAGGCCGCCGACCAGCAGCGCCCAGGCGCCCTGGACCACGGTGTTCAGGGTGACGCCCACCTCGGCGGCCCGCGCGGCGAGGCCGCGGGCGAGCTCCACGGAGACGGGCACGTCGACCTGGCCGAACCCTTCGGCATCGGGCCCCGTCGGCGCCGAGCCGCGATCGGGCTCCGCCGCGCCCGGGCCTGCCGTCACGACGGGGGCGAGGAGCGTCGGCTCCGTCACTCCCGCCAGCTCTTCCGCCCACGCCTGAGCCGCCGACTCCTGGTCCTGTCCGGCCAGCCACGTCAGGAAGTCCCGGTACCGGGGTGCCCCCGGCAGCGCGGAGGCGTCGCCCCCGGCCCCGTAGAGCCGCAGCAGTTCCTGGGTGACCACCGGCAGCGACCAGCCGTCGAACAGCAGGTGATGGGCGGTCAGGACCAGCTCGAAGCGGTCGGGGCCCCGCTTGACCAGGGCCATGCGCAGCAGGGGCGGCCGCGCCACGTCGAAGTGGTCGCGCAGGTCCTCGGCCAGGAAGGCCTCGAAAGCATCAGAGGAATCGGAGGCCGCACTGTCCTGAGTGCCGCCCTCAGTACCGCCGTCGCCGGTGGCTCCCGCCTCTCCCGCCATGTCGACCTCGCGCCACGGCAGTTCGACGCCGTCCACCACGACCTGCACCGAGCCCCCGTCGGCGTCCGCGACGAACGCCGCCCGCAGGTTCGCGTACCGGTCGAGGAGCGCCTGTCCGGCCGCCCGCATCCGTGCGGCCTCCACCTGCCCGCGCAGGCGCAGGACGAACTGCACGTGGTACGCGTCCGGCTCCGTGCCGGCGTACAGCGCGTGGAACAGCAGCCCGGACTGGAGCGGGGTGAGCGGCCATACCTCCGTGAGCCCCGGGTAGCGGCGCTCCCACGCTTCGATGTCGCGCTGGCCGACGGGTACGAGGGGCACGTCCGAGGGCGTGAGGCCGCCCGCGTCCGGCCGGTCGGCGTGCCGGGCCAGGCCGTCCAGGGCGGCGGCCCACAGGTCGGCGAGCTCCTGCACCTGCGCGCGGGACACCGTGCCGGTGGCGAACTCGAACTCCGCGTCGAGGCAGGGCCCGTCCGCGGTGTCGACGACCATCGAGTCGATCTGCAGCGCGGTGAGCGCGGGCATGTCTCCCGCCGTGTCACCGGCAAGCTCGCCCAGGCCGGTGACCTGGGTGAAGCCGAGGCCGCGGTGCTGTTCCGGCATGTCGGTGGGGGTGAACCGGCCGAGGTAGTTGAAGCCGATCTGGCCGGTGGGGTGTGCGCGCAGCACGGCGGCGGTCTCCGGGTTGAGCTCGCGCAGGAGGCCGTAGCCGATGCCGTCGTCGGGCACGGCGAGGAGCTGTTCCTTGACGGCCTTGATCGCGCCGCCCGCCGCGGCACCGCCCGCGAAGGCCTCGTCGGTGTCGCATCCGGCCACGTCGAGGCGGACGGGGTACATGCTGGTGAACCAGCCGAGGGTGCGCGACAGATCGGCGCCCGGAATCGCTGCTTCCGCGCGGCCGTGGCCTTCGAGGCCGACGAGGAGCGAGGACGCGTGGGCGCCCTGGGCGCGGCGCCAGCGGGCGACGGCGAGGGCGAGGCCGGTGAGTAGGCCGTCGTTCACGCCGCAGTGGAAGGCCCTGGGCACGGCCGTCAGGAGTGCTTCGGTGACCGCCGCGGGCAGCCGCAGGCGCACGGTGTCCACCGTGGAGCGGACGTCCACCGCGGGGTCGAACCGGCGGGCGCCGAGCGCCGGGTCGGGCCCGTCGACGATCGCGAGCCACTGGGGAAGCTCGGCCGCCCTGCGCTCGCTCTGCGCCTCCGCGACGAGGGCGTGCGCCCACCGCCGGAACGAGGTGCCCACGGCGGGCAGGTGCGGTGTCCGGCCCGCGCGCACCGCGTCCCACGCGGCCGCGAGGTCCGGCAGCAGGATGCGCCACGACACGCCGTCCACGACCAGGTGGTGCAGGACGACCAGGAGCCGTCCCGCGCCGCCGGTCGGGCCCGGGTCGAACCAGACGAACCGCGCCATCACCCCGGCCGCCGGGTCGAGCAGGTCCGTCGCGGCGGCCCGCTCGACCGCCACCGCCCGCCGCCCTTGCTCGCCCCACGGCCCGGCGTCCGCGGCGCGCCCGGGCCCGCAGTCCACGCGGCGCAGCAGCGCCTCGGTGTCCACCGAGCCCGGGGCGCCCACGAAGAGTCCGCCGTCGCCGTCGGCCACGAGCCGTGCGCGCAGCACGTCGTGGCGGTCGACGACCGCGTCCAGCGTGGCGATCAGACCGGCCCGGTCGATGCCCTCGGGCAGGTCGAGCAGGACCGACATGGAGAACCGGTCGATGTCGCCGCCGCGCTCGCGGATGTGGCGGGCGAGGGGCGTGAGCGGCAGCGGGCCGGTGCCGCCGCCGTCGAGCTCGGCGAGGACCGCGCTCTCGGCGTCGTCGCTGTGTTCGGCGCGGGCGAGGCGGGCCAGTTCGGCCACCGTCCGGTGCTGGAAGACCTGGCGCGCGGTGACCTCGACGCCGCGCGTGCGGGCGCGCGAGACCACCTGGATGGAGCGGATGCTGTCGCCGCCGGAGGCGAAGAAGTCGTCGTCGACGCCGACCCGGTCCAGGCCGAGGACCTCGGCGTACACGTCCGCGAGGACCTGTTCCTGCGGGGTCCGGGGCGCCCGGTAGGTGCCGGTGGCGAACTCGGGCTCGGGCAGCGCCGCCAGGTCGAGCTTGCCGTTGGGTGCCAGCGGCAGCCGGTCGAGGAGGACGTACGCCGCCGGGACCATGAACTCCGGAAGGCGGTCCGCGACGAACCGGCGCAGCTCCGCGGCGGACGCGCCGACGTGGAAGTCGATGTCGCCGCTGCCCGCGATGCCGCCGTCGGCGACGGGCACGACGTACGCCACGAGCTGCCGTGCGCCGCCCGCGCCGTCCCGCACGACCACGACGGACTGCGCCACACCGGGGTGCGCGGTCAGCGCGGCCTCGATCTCGCCGGGCTCGATCCGGAACCCGCGGATCTTCACCTGCGCGTCCGTGCGGCCCCGGTAGACGAGGTCGCCGTCCTGCGTCCAGGTCACGAGGTCGCCGGTGCGGTACATGCGCTCTCCGGGCGCGCCGAACGGGCAGGCGACGAAGCGCTCCGCGGTCAGCGCGGTGCGGTTCAGGTAGCCGCGGGCCAGCTGGTCGCCGGCGACGTACAGCTCCCCCGGCACTCCCGTGGGCACCGGCCGCAGCGCCGTGTCGAGGACGTAGGCGCGGGTGTTGTCGAGGGGCCGCCCGATCGGCACGACCGCGTCGGTGTCGACCGCCTCGCGCATCTTGTGGGCGGACGCGGCCACGGTGGTCTCCGTGGGCCCGTAGCCGTTGACGACCGTGATGCCCGGGCAGGCGGCCAGGACGCGCGCGATCGCCGACGGGGGCACGACGTCGCCGCCCGACCAGGCCTCGCGCAGGCCCCTGAACGCCTCGGGCCGCTCCTCCGCGACGGCCCGGAAGAGCCCGGCCGTCATCAGGATGCCGGTGACCCGGTGTTCGGTGATCACCGCGGCCAGGTCGGCCGGTGCGTAGGAGCCCGTCGGACTCACCACGATGGCGCCGCCGGACAGGAGCGGCACGTACAGCTCGTACGTGGAGGTGTCGAAGGCCTGCGTCGAGTGGAACAGGACGCGCTCGTGGGCGTCGCCGGGGAAGCAGCGGTCGAGGGCGAAGCTCACCACGCCCTGGTGGGTGACCGCGACGCCCTTGGGGGTGCCGGTGGAGCCGGAGGTGTGCATCACGTAGGCGAGGTGCCGCGGCGACAGGGGGGCGGTGCGGTCCGCGTCCGTCAGGTCGGAGCCGTCGCCGGTGGTGAGGTCCGTGCGGTCGAGGAGGACCTCTTCGGTTCCGTGTGCGGGGAGCGTGCCGCGCGTCGCCGTGTCGGTCAGGACGAGCCGCGGGTCCGCGTCCGCAAGGACGAGTCCCACGCGGCCGCTCGGGTAGCGGGGGTCGACGGGCACATAGCCCGCACCGGCCTTCAGTACGCCGAGGAGCGCCACGACCAGGTCGGCCGAGTGCGGCAGGGCGACGGCCACGAGGGCGTCGGGGCCGAGGCCGCGCGCCACCAGGGTGCGGGCGAGCCGGTTGGCGCGGGCGTTCAGCTCCCGGTACGTCAGCGAGGTGGCGCCGTGCACCACCGCGGGGGCGTCGGGGGTCGCTGCGGCGCGCTGTTCGAAGAGCGCGGGGATCGTCAGGTCCGGTGTGGTGGCGTCCGTGGCGTTGAAGGTGTGCAGGAGCCGGTCGCGCTCCGCGGGCGCCAGCACCTCCACGGTGCGCAGGCGCGCCCGCGGGGTCGTCGTCAACTCCCGTACGAGGCGCACGTACCGGTCCGCGAGGGCCTCGGCGGTGCTCCGGTCGAACAGGTCGGTGGCGTACTCCACGCCGCCCACGACGCCCCGCCCGGGGGTGTCGGCGAGGGCGAACGCGAGGTCGAACTTCGCGGTGCCGGTCGGGACGAGGTCGAAGGCCGACCGGAGCCCCGGCACGTCGAAGACCTGGTCGCCGGTGCCGCGCCAGCCGAACATCACCTGGAACAGCGGGTGGTAGGCGGTGGACCGCTCCGGGTTCAGCGCCTCCACGAGGCGCTCGAAGGGGATGTCCTGGTGGTCGTACGCGCGCACGGCCTTGTCCCGCACCTGCCGCACCACGTCCTCGAAGGACGGGTTGCCCGACAGGTCGGCCCGCAGCACCCAGGTGTTGACGAAGAACCCGACGAGGTCGCGGAGCTCCTCGTCGGTCCGTCCGGCGATCGGCACGCCCACGGTCAGGTCGTCGGCGCCGCTCATCAGGTGCAGCAGCACCGCGAGGGCGGACTGGAGCACCATCGGCACGGTGGCGCCCTGGGCGCGCGCCACCTCGTCGACGGCCGCCAAGAGGTCCGGGTCGAGGACAAACTCGACGGTGTCGCCCCGGTGGCCCGCCACGGGGGGACGCGGCCGGTCGAGCGGGAGCGGCAGGGGTTGGCGCACGTCGGCCAACTCGTCGCGCCAGTAGGCCAGTTGGTCGGCGAGGAGGCTTTCCGGGTCGTTCTCGTCGCCGAGCAGCCGCCGCTGCCAGAGCGTGTAGTCGACGTACTGGACCGGCAGTTCGTCCCACTGCGGCGCCTCGCCCCGCTGTCGGGCGGTGTAGGCGGTGGTCAGGTCGCGGGCCAGGGGGCCCATGGATTCGCCGTCGGCCGCGATGTGGTGGATCAGGAGCACAAGCACGTGCTCGTCCGGGCCGTGGCGCAGGACGCACGCGCGCAGCGGCAGTTCCGCCGACAGGTCGAACCGGTACGCGGCCTCCTCCGCCACGGCGGCGGCCACGGCCTGCGGCGCCACGTCCCGCACCGGCACGTCGAGGACCAGGTCGTGCTCCGCCACGACGGCCTGCGCGGCGACGCCGTGGTCGTCGGCGACGAACAGCGTGCGCAGGCTCTCGTGCCGCACCACGACGTCCCGCACCGCCGACGCGAGGGCCGCCACGTCCAGTTCGCCGTTCAGGGGCAGGACGTACGACAGGTTGTACGTGGCCGACAGGCCTTCGTAGCGGTGCAGGAACCACAGGCGGTGCTGGGCGAACGACAGGGGCACGCGCGCGGGCCGGACATCGGCCCGGCGCAGCGCGGCGCGCGCCGCCCGGGCGTCCGTGCCCATGTGCTCGGCGAGGCCCGCGACGGTGGGCGCCTCGAAGACCGCCCCGATCGGGACGTCCACGCCCAACGTCGCACGCATCCGGTTCACCAGGCGCGTGACCAGGAGCGAATGTCCGCCCAGGTCGAGGAAGCCGTCGTCGATCCCGACGCTCTCGACCCCGAGCACCTCGGCGAACAGCGCGCACAGGACTTCCTCGCGTGCGGTGCGCGGCGCCCGTCCCGTGCCCGCGCCGGCGCGGTCGGGTGCGGGCAGCGCCCGCCGGTCGAGCTTGCCGTTCGGGTTCAGCGGCACCTCGGTGAGGGGCACGACCACCGACGGCACCATGGCGGCGGGCAGCCGTGCGGCGACGAACGCGCGCAGGTCCCGGGAGGCCGGCGCGGTGACGCCCGGCTCGGGCACCACATAGCCGACGAGGCGGCGGCCGCCGTCGTGCTCGTCGCTGACGACGACGGCCTGGGCCACGGCCGGGTGCTCGCTCAGCGCGGCCTGCACTTCGCCGAGTTCGACGCGCTGACCGCGGATCTTGACCTGGTCGTCGGCGCGTCCGTGGAAGGAGAGCCGCCCGCCGCGGCCCCGGGTGACGACGTCGCCGGTGCGGTACATGCGGCGGCCGGGCTCGCCGTACGGGCAGGCCACGAAGCGTTCGGAGGTCAGGCCCGGGCGGCCCAGGTAGCCGCGCGCCAGGGAGTCGCCCGCCAGGTAGAGGTCGCCCGCCGCGCCCGTGGGGACGGGGCGCAGCGCGTCGTCGAGGACGTACAGGTCGGTGTGGGCGACGGGGCGGCCGAGGGGCGGCGTGCGGCCGTCGGACATCAGCGGGTCGCTGAAGGTCACGAACACCGTGGCCTCGGTCGGGCCGTAGGCGTTGACCATCTCCCGGTCCGTGGACCAGGCCGCCACGAGCTCGGGGGTGACCGCGTCGCCGCCGACCACCAGGTTGGTCACGGTGGGCAGCGAGCCGGTCGGCAGCGTGCCGAGCACGGCGGGCGGCAGGAAGGAGTGCGTGATGCGCCGCTCGGTGAGCGTGCCGGTCAGGGGGGCGCCCGGCACCAGGTGCTCCTCCGGGACGAGGACCAGCGTGGCGTCCGTGAACAGCGCCGTGCACAGCTCGTGGACCGAGGCGTCGAAGCTCGGCGACGCGAACCACAGCACGCGGCTGTCCGCGGTCAGGCCGAGGCGGTCGAGCTGGGTCGCGGTGAGTGCGGCGACGCCGCAGTGGGTGACGGCCACGCCCTTGGGGCGCCCGGTCGAGCCCGAGGTGTACATGACGTACGCGGTCTGCGCGACGCGCAGGGGGCCGCCGCGCTCCTCGTCGGTCACCGGGCCGCTGTCGTGCCGGGCCACCGTCTCGGTGACGGCCGGGTCGTCGAGGCGCAGGACGGGCACGGTCAGGTCGGGCAGTTCCGCCGCGGTGGCGGCGTCCGCCACGACGAGCAGGGCGCCGGAGTCGGCCAGCATGTAGCCGATCCGGTCCGCCGGATACCCGGAGTCCACGGGCAGATAGACGCCGCCGGCCTTCATCACGGCGAGCAGCGCCACCACCAGGTCGGGCGAGCGGCGCAGCGACACGGCCACCGCGGTCTCCGCGGTCACGCCGCGCCGCAGCAGTTCGCGCGCGAGCCGGTTGGCGCGGGCGTCCACGTCCGCGTACGTCAGCGACTGGTCGCCGTATTCGAGCGTCACCGCGTCGGGCGCCGTGCCGGCCCGCTGCTCGAACAGGCCGGGGAAGGTGTCCGGTTCGACCGGCGGGGTGCTGTCGTCGTGCTGGTTGAGGAGGTGCGCGCGCTCGGCGGGCGTGAGCAGGTCGAGGCGGCCGACGGTGGTGCCGGAGTCGGCGGCGATCTGTCGCAGGAGGTGCGCGAGCCGCTCCGCGACGTCCTGGGCGGCCTCGCGGCCGACGAGGTGGGGCCGGTGCTGCAGGGTCACGTGGAGGTGCGGCGCGGCGGTGACGGCCACGGTGAGCGGGTAGTGGGTGCCCACGAACGGGCGGACACCGGTGACCTCGAAGCCTGAGCCGCTGGTGTCGCCGTGCTCCGCCGTGTAGCTCTCGGACGTCACCAGGGTGTCGAAGAGCTGGCTCGTGCCCATGGCCCGGTGGATGTCGGTGAGGCCGCAACATCGGTCGTGCAGCGCCTGTCGCCGCTCCCGCAGACCGCGCAGTACGTCCGCGACGGTGTCCGTGGGCGCGAGGCGCACCCGCGCGGGGAGCGTGTTGACGAAGAGTCCGGCCATCGCGTCGGCGTCCGCCACCGCGTCCGGGCGTCCGGGCACGGTCACGCCGAAGACCACGTCCTGCCGCCCGGTCAGGCCGCCGAGGAGGAGCGCCCAGGCTCCCTGCACCAGGGTGTCCGGCGTGACATCGAGGGCGTCGGCCTGCCGGGACAGGGCGCGTACGGTGTCGTCGGTCAGGGGCACCTTGATCTCGCCGAAACCGTTGGGCGTGGGATCCGTCGGGTCGGGCACCTCGGACGTGGGCTCCACGGCTGCGGGAGCGGCCCCGGCCGTCCCCGCCGTGACGACGGGAGCGAGGAGCGTCGGCTCCGTCACTCCCGCGAGCTCCTCGGCCCACGCCTGGGCGGCGGCGTCCCGGTCCTGTCCGGACAGCCACACCAGGAAGTCGCGGTACTCGGGACTCCGGGGTGCCGCGGACGCGTCCCCGCCTGCCGCGTAGAGGCGGTGCAGATCCCGCACCAGAACGGGCAGCGAGAGCCCGTCGAACAGGACTTGATGGGCCGTCAGGACCAGCGCGTACCGCTCTTCCCCGGTCCGGGCCAGGGCCATGCGCAGCAAGGGGGGCGTGCCCAGGTCGAAGGGGGTGCCGAACTCCTCCGACCGCAACGCGTCGAGGGATTCAAGGGCGCCCGACTCCACCCTGCCGGGCGTCACGTCCACGGCACGCCACGGCAGTTCCACGCCCGCGACGACGACTTGCACCAGGTCTCCGTCGGCACCCGCCACGCACGCCACGCGCAGGTTCGCGTGCCGGTCGAGAAGAGCCTGCGCGGCGGCCCGCATCCGCTCGCCGTCCACCGGTCCCCGCAGGTCGAGAACGACCTGGAGGCGGTAGGCGTCCCGAGCGGAGTCGCCGAGCAGCGAGTGGAAGACGAGGCCGGACTGCAAGGGGGTCAGCGGCCACACTTCCACCAGGCCCGGGTAGCGCCGCTCCCACGCCTCCAACTCGCGCGGGCCCGCCGCCACCAAGGACACGCCGACCGCCCCGAGCGGCCGGTCGGGCTCGGCCACGACCTGGCGTACGACGCGCACGAACCGGTCGGCGAGCGACTCCGCCGTCGGCCGGTCGTACGCGGCGTCGGCGTACTGGAGCACGCCGGTCGTCCCGCCGCCGGAGCGGCCGTCGGTGCGGTGCAGGGCGTGCGGAAGCCGCTCGGTGCCGGACGGGTCCGGGTCGCGTTCGCGCATGCGCTGGAGCAACGCGGCGAAGGACGGATCGTCGTACCACAGGTCCGCGGGGGCCGACGAGGCGTCGGTGCAGAGCCACATGACCGTCCCGGCCGTCCCGGTCATGGGCAGCCCCACAACCAGGCCCGCACCCCCGCCGAGCCGCCGCAGGAGCACCGCGAACGCCGCCTCCAGCACAGCAGGGGCCGTGCCGCCCCACCTGAGGGCCAACGACTCGACCCCGTCGAGGAGTTCGCCGTCCAGGCCGAATTCCACGGTGCCGAAGCCGCCCCGGGAGGTGTCGCGACGCTCCGCGAACCACGTCCCGCGCCGCGCCGAAGACAAAGAGGTCATCTAGGTCTGCTCCTGCTCCTCGCATACCGGAACAAACCCACGATGGATCTGATCCGCCCCGCCGTTGATGCGCGAATTGAATGGCAGCGTTCCGCATTACCTCCTGCCGGATCCTTCAAGGGTCCTGGTACGCGCGCGTACTCAAAGGGCAGCAAATCGCAGGACCGGCAGCGGCTTTCGCTGCCGCACTGGTCTCGATCGCTCCCCGAATGCTGTCACCACCATGCGGTGAATGCCCGTGAAAGATCAAACAAAAATCCCGGCAAGGGAGGCGTCCCGTCGACATGACAGCGCCCGAAGGCGACCGGGGGCTGCGCCCGGGAAGTCTCGGACGCAGCCCCTGACGTCACTCAGCGGCAGGTCCAGACGGTCGGCTCGTCCTTGCCGCCCGGAATCTTCCAGCTGCGGCCCGCGATGGTGCCGTCGTCACTGGACACGTTGAGTTCCAGCCCGCGGTCGGAGGCCCACTTCAGCGTCGAACCGAGCTTCGTCCGCTGCCACACGCCTTCTTCGCGCCAGCTGGGATCGTCGGTGCGCCCGACGATCTGACCGTCGCGGTTGATGCCCCGGATATCGGCGTTCCGCTCGACCAGCTGCGGCTTGCCGTCACTCTCCCAGAGCGTGTTGCGCCACCCCTTGTCCCGAGTGTCGGCAATGCCGATGACGCGGCCGTTCGATATGCCGCGCGTGATGACGTCACGCGTATTGTCGGGCAGGGCCATGGCGTGCGCCGTGCCGCCCTTCCACAGGTACGGCAGTTCGTGCAGGCCGTCGTCCACCTGGACCAGCACGGTCCCGTCCTGGTCGATACCGGTGGCAATAGCCGACAGGTTCGGCAGGCCGGGCAGCTTCACGACCTTGCCGGGCTGGTCGGCGGGCCACATGACCGCGTACCAGTACAGCGCGCCGTCCCTGTCGATCGCGGCGCCGCCGACGATGTCCCCGCGGTCGTTGATCCCCGTCGCCATCGACTTGACGACGCCGGGCGGGTCGGGCAGCAGCTCCACCTTCCCGTTGCGCGAGTGGATGGCCCGCGAGTACCCGTTCTGCCGGTCGGCGGCGCCGATGACCGTCCCGGCCTTGTTCACCCCGTCAACGCTGACCCAGTTCTGGTATTCGGGATCGACTATGTTGCCGTAGTCGGTCATTTTGCCGTTCTTCCACAGCACGGCACGGCCGCCCTTAGCGGAATCCGCGCCGTAGGAAATCGTGCCCGCGTATCCGCCGCTGCCGTCAGCCGCGTGCACCTCACCCGTCAGCGCACCGGCGGGCAGTGACAGGATGCTCGGCGTCCACGTACAGGCCGCCGATTCGGCGGCGCCGGCAGCGGGTGCCACGACACCGATCGCCGTTACCAAAAGACCCGTAGAAAGCAGAACGCGAACAGCGCCAGTCGTGCGTCTCATGATTCTCCCCAATTCGTGTGCATGATTCGAAGAGTTCGGACTCGTGGCCGACGGTCTCGGAATTGCGGCCGCCCGGGAAACCTCCGGGCATGGCAGGTCCGGCCCGTTATGCGCGCGTCAAGGATTCACGGTCACCCGGCTCCGCGGAACTGGCGGTTCACCGAATGACGTGCCGTCGCGTCGCACCGGGCGCACACTCCGCCCGTCCCGTTGACAGGACAGCCGTGCACGGCGTGTCCGGTCGAGCCGCACCGTCAATCACCCCTATGATCGGGGGTTTTCGGTTCACCGTCTCCCGACCGACAGGTAGGTTATCGCACGTTACCCGGGTTCGCCCGAGCAATCCTCGAGGCCCTTCCCACGGCAGCGGAGAAAAGGGACGAGAGCGGCTCGTCCGGGGATTTATGGAGTTGGCAACTCCACCATCGGCAACCTAATTTCCGGACGGAATGGAGAAGTTTTCAGCCCGCGTTAAGCGGATCGCCGTACTCCGGCTGCCCGGCAGCCGACGACCACGGGGAGGGAGCACACCCATGACGCAGTGCCCGTACCACGACCTGGGCCCACTGCCGGAGTTCTTCGCGCCAGGTGACCCCGACACGGACGACACGGACGACACGGACGACACGGACGACACGGACGACGTCCGGCGGATCGTCACGCCGACCGGCGACAAGATGTGGCTCGTGCGCGACTACGCGCTCGGCCGGCTCGTCCTCGCGGACAAGCGGTTCAGCCGCGCCGCCGCGGTGCTGCCGGGCGCGCCGACGTTCAACGACGCGCAGCCGGTGCCGGAGTCGATGATGAGCAGGGACGGCAAGGAGCACGCCCGTCTCCGCAAGACCGTCACGGGTCACTTCACCGCCCGCAAGATGGTCGCGATGGCCCCGGACATCGAGCGTCTGACGGACCGGTACCTGGACCGGCTCGAAGCGGCGGGTCCCGGCGCCGACCTCATGGCGGGCCTCGCCGATCCGCTGCCGCTCGACGTGCTGTGCCAGTTGCTCGGCGTACCCCTCGAGGACGGCGCGAAGTTCCGCGACTGGGTCGAGGTGCTCTTCGACCTGTCCGCGAGCAGCCCGCAGGAGAAGGGCCGCAAGCGCCTCGAACTGAGCGCCTACATGGCCGACCTGCTCGCCGAGAAGCGCAGCGCGCCGCGGGACGACCTGCTCACCTCGCTGATCCAGGCGCAGGACAGGGGCGAACTGACGCCGGGCGAGCTGATCACCCTCGGGCTCACGCTGCTCATGGCCGGGTACGAGACCACGGTCGGCCAGATCGCCACGTCGGCGCACGTGCTGCTCTCCGCCCCGGGCGCGTACCGCGAACTCGTCGAGCACCCCGACCGGGTGGACGCCGCGGTCGAGGAGCTGATGCGCGTGTCCCCCACCACTCCGCTCAGCTTCTCGCGCGTCGCCGTCGAGCCGGTGCAGGTCGGCAGCGCCCTGGTCCAGGCGGGCGACGCCCTGATCGTCTCCCTCTTGAACGGCAACCGCGACGGCAAGGTCTACCCGGAGCCGGAGCAGCTGGCTCCGGAGGGCCGGGAGAACGTCCATCTCACGTTCGGTCACGGCCTGCACCGCTGCCTGGGCGCCCCGCTGGCCCGTCTCCAACTCCAGGTCGTCTTCGGCCGCCTGGTGCGCCGCTTCCCGCACCTGCGCTTCGCCGACGTACCGGAGCCAGCGGTCTGGAAGGACGGCATGGGCACCCGCGGTCTGTCCCGGCTGCTCGTCGACTGGTAGGCGCTTCCGCCGCCCGCCGCCGGCGCGCCACCCCCGCCGGAGCGACCCGCCCCACCCCACCGCGTGACCATCAGTGAGGAATGGCATGTCAGTTGACCACACCCGCAGCGACGCAGGGCCTGCCGGGGAACCCATAGCCGTCGTCGGGATGTCCTGCCGCTTCCCCGGCGCCTCCGGGCCCGGGGCGTACTGGCGGTTGCTCATGGGGGGTGGCGCACGGGTCGGCACGGCCGGGCCCGCCGCGCGCACCGCTTCGGCTTCGGCTTCGGCTTCGGCTTCGGCTTCGGCTTCGGCTTCGGCTTCGGC
>NZ_JBHYJH010000010.1:62289-87862 GCF_042740445.1 Streptomyces sp. NPDC059003
GCTTCGGCTTCGGCTTCGGCTTCGGCTTCGGCTTCGGCTTCGGCTTCGGCTTCGGACAGAGGGTCGGGTGTCGTCCTCGAACTCGGCCGGGAGGCCCTGGAGCACGCGGGCATCGCCCCGGCGCACCTCCAGGGCAGCGCCATCGGCGTCTTCCTCGGCGCGACGGCCAACGACCACGGCAAACACGGCGACCACGCCAACCACACCGGCCTCGCCCACCGCGTCTCCCTCGCCCTCGGCCTGCGCGGCCCGAGCCTGACCGTCGACGCCGGGCAGGCCTCCTCACTCGTGGCCGTGCACAGGGCGTGCCGGTCGCTGCGCGGCGGCGAGGCCGACGTCGCGCTCGCGGGCGGCATCGCGCTGCCCCTCGCGCGCGTACGACGGGGCGAGGCCGGCGCCGTCGTCGTCCTCAAGACGCTCGCACGCGCCCTCGCCGACGGCGACCGCGTACACGCCGTACTGCGCGGCAGCGCCGTCGACAGCGACAGCGACAGTCGTACGGGCCGCACGCTCCCCCGCGACGACGACCACCGCGACCTGCTGCGCCGCGCCTACGAGCAGGCCGCGACCGACCCCGCCAAGGTCGGCTACGTCGAACTGCACGGCACCGGCACGCCGGTGGGCGACCCGGTGGAGGCCGCCGCGCTCGCCGCGGTGCTCGGCGCGGCCCGCCCCGACGACGAGCCGCTGCTCGTCGGCTCGGCCAGGGCCAGCATCGGGGGCCAGGGTGCCGCCTCGGGCATCGCGGGGCTCCTGAAGGTCGTCCTGTCCCTCACGCACGGCTGGTTGCCGCCGACCCCCGCCATCGCGTCCGCGCACCTCCCTGTTCCGTCGGCCGCGCCGCACCTGCGCGTGCAGGACACCGTGGTCGACTGGCCGGACGGTGAACGGCTCGCCGGTGTCTCGTCGTTCGACGCCGACGGCACCACCTGTCACGTCGTGGTGGCCGCGGCCCCGGAGCACGGGGACGGCACCCGTGGCGCGGCCGAGGTGAGCGCCACCACGTTGCTGCGCGGCGGCGCCCTGCCGTGGCTCGTCTCCGGCCGCAGCGCCGCCGCCGTGCGCGCCCAGGCCGAGCGGCTGCGCGCCCACGTCACCGCGCACCCCGCGTCCGACGCCGATCTGGGGCTCTCCCTCGCCACCACGCACAGCGCGTTGGAGCACCGCGCGGTCGTCCTCGGCGCCGACCGCGCGGAGTTCACCGCGGAGCTGACCTCGCTCGCCGCGGGCCGCCCCACGGCCGCGCAGATCAGCGGGGCCGCGAAGCCGCGCGCCCGCACGGTGTTCGTCTTCCCCGGCCAGGGCCCGCAGTGGACCGGCATGGCGGGCGACCTGCTCGACGCCTCCGACGTGTTCCGCGCCCGGGTGGAGGAGTGCGCGGCCGCGCTCGCCCCGCACATCGACTGGGACCTGGAGGCCGTACTCCGTAACGCGCCCGGCGCGCCCTCGTTGGAGCGCGAGGACGTCGTCCAGCCCGCGCTGTTCGCCGTCATGGTGTCCCTCGCCGCCCTGTGGCAGTCCTTCGGCGTCGAACCGGCGGCCGTCGTCGGGCACAGCAACGGCGAGATCAGCGCCGCCGTGGTCTCCGGCGCCCTGTCCCTGGAGGACGGGGCGCGCGTCGTGGCGCTGTGGAGCAAGGCGATGCGGCCCGTCGTCGGGCAGGGCACGATGCTCTCGGTGCCGCTGCCGGTCGCCGAGGTCACGCCGCGCCTCGACGCGTGGCGGGACCGTCTGTTCGTCTCCACGATCAACGGGCCCCGCCTGTTCACGCTGTCCGGCGACGTCGAGGCGATCGAGGCCTTCCGGGCCGACCTGGTCGCCGAGGGCGTACCGGCCCGGCGCATCCCGATCGACCTGGCGCCGCACTGCCCGCGCATGGAGGTCCTGCGCGAGGAGATCCTCCGCATCCTGGATCCGCTCCAGCCGCGTACGCCGGCGCTGCCGATGTACTCGACCATCACGGGCGAGCGCGTGGAGGGCCCGGTGCTCGACGGCGCGTACTGGATGAGCAACCTCGGCGGCACCGTCGACTTCGAGCGCACCGTCCGCGCGCTCGCCACCGAGTACGACGCGTTCATCGAGGTCACCCCGCACCCGGTGCTCGACATGGCGCTCCACCAGATCATGGAGGACACCGGCTCGGGCGCCGCCGTCGTCGGCACGCTGCGCCGCAACGAGGACGGGCCCCGCCGGTTCCTGACGTCGGCCGCCGAACTGCACGCCGCGGGCGCGGCGGTGGACTGGCGCCCTGCGTTCCCCGCGGACGCGTCGGTCGTGGAGCTGCCGACGTACGCGCTCGACGAGGGCGACGACCACGTCGCGTCGGGTCTGCGCGGCCGGGACCGCGAGGAGACCCTTGCCCGGGTCCTCGACCTGGTCCGCGCCGAGGCGGCCCTGGTGCTCGGCCGCGACGAGAGCGGGGGCTCCGGGGGCCCCGGGGGCGCCACCATCGGCCCCGACCCCAAGGGCGCCTCCCCCGGCCTCGCCCCTGAGGGCGCTTCCGCCGGCCCCGCCCCGGAGGGCGCCCCCGCCCGCCTCGACCCGGAGGCCGCCTTCGTCGACCTCGGCCTGGAGTCCGTGACGGCCCTGGACCTGCGCAACCGCCTGGCCGCCGCGACCGGCCTGAAGCTGCCCGCGACGCTCCTGTTCGACCACCCGACCCCGCGGTCGGTCGCCGAGCGCATCGCCGACGAGCTGGCCGGGACCACTCCCGCACCACAGGCGCAGGCCCGCGGGACCAGGTCCCGGGCGGCGGACGACGACCCGATCGCGATCGTCTCCATGGCCTGCCGCTTCCCCGGCGACGTGGCCTCGCCCGAAGACCTGTGGCAGCTGGTCCTCGACGAGAAGGACGCCGTCTCGCCCTTCCCGGCGAACCGCGGCTGGCCGCTGGACCGGCTCTTCGACGACGACCCCGACCGGGCGGGCCGCTCCTACGCCCGCGCGGGCGGATTCCTGCACGACGCCGACCTGTTCGACGCCGAGTTCTTCGGCATCAGCCCCCGCGAGGCCACGGCCATGGACCCGCAGCAGCGGCTGGTCCTGGAGACGGTGTGGGAGGCCGTCGAGCGCTCCGGCATCGACCCCGCGCGCCTGCGCGGCAGCGGCACCGGCGTGTACGTCGGCGCCATCAAGCAGGACTACGGCCCGCGCCTGGACGCCGCCGACGAGACGGCGAGCGGCTATCTGATCACCGGCAACTTCACCAGCGTCGTCTCCGGGCGTGCCGCGTACACCTTCGGCCTCCAGGGGCCCGCCGTCACCGTCGACACCGCGTGCTCCTCCTCGCTCGTGGCCGTGCACATGGCCGCGCGGGCGCTGCGCGACGGCGAGTGCGACCTGGCGTTCGCGGGCGGGGTGACCGTGATGGCGAGCCCCGGCCTGTTCGTGGAGTTCAGCCGCCAGCGGGGCCTCGCCTCCGACGGGCGCTGCAAGGCGTTCGCGGACTCCGCCGACGGCACCGGGTGGGCCGAGGGCGCGGGCATGCTGATGCTGGAGCGGCTCTCCGACGCGCGCCACAACGGCCACCAGGTCCTCGCCCTGGTCCGTGGTTCGGCGCTCAACCAGGACGGCGCGAGCAACGGCATCTCGGCGCCCAACGGGCCTGCCCAGGAGCGGGTCGTCCTCGACGCGCTCGCCGCGGCCGGCCTGTCCGTCACGGACGTGGACGCGGTCGAGGCGCACGGCACCGGCACCCGGCTCGGCGACCCCATCGAGGCGCAGGCACTGCTCGCCACGTACGGGCGGCGCGGCGCCGAACAGCCGCTGTACCTGGGCTCGTTGAAGTCCAACATCGGTCACGCGCAGGCCGCCGCGGGCGTCGGCGGCCTGATCAAGATGGTGCTGGCACTGCGGCACGGAGTCCTGCCGCGCACCCTGCACGTCGACGAGCCGACGCGCCACGTCGACTGGACCGCGGGCGCGGTGTCCCTCCTGACCGAGGCGCGCCCCTGGCCGGAGACGGGCCGGCCGCGCCGCGCGGGCGTCTCGTCGTTCGGCATCAGCGGCACCAACGCCCACGTGATCGTGGAGCAGGCGCCCGCCGAGGACACCCAGGTCGCCGAGCGCGCCGCCGAGCCCCTGCCCGTACCCGCCACGCCATGGCTGCTGTCCGGGCGCACCCAGCAGGCGCTGCGCGCACAAGCTGCCCGCCTGCGCGACTTCGTGGCGGCCCGGCCCGAGCTCGAACTCCCCGATGTCGGCCGCTCGTTGCTGTCCGCACGCCCCCTGTTCGCCCACACCGCCGCAGTGGTCGGTGAGGACCGCGACGGCTTCCTGCGGGGCCTGTCCGCACTCGCCGCGGGCGAGTCGTCCGCCGATGTCCTGCGGGGCCCGGCGACGCCGCCCACCAAGGCCGCCACGGGCCGCGCCGACCGGGGCAGGACGGCGTTCCTTTTCACCGGCCAGGGCAGTCAGCGCCCGGGCATGGGGCGGGAGCTGTACGGGACGTCCGTGCCGTTCGCCGCCGCGTTCGACGCCGTGTGCGCGCACCTGGATCCCCATCTGCCGCGTCCGCTGAAGGAGTTGGTGTTCGCCGCCGAGGAGTCCGACGACGCCGCGCTGCTGCACCAGACCCAGTACGCCCAGGCTGCGCTGTTCGCCGTCGAGGTCGCGCTGTTCCGGCTCCTGGAGCACTGCGGTACGACGCCCGACTTCCTCCTCGGCCACTCGGTGGGCGAGCTCGCCGCCGCGCACGTGGCGGGGGTGCTCGACCTGGCGGACGCCTGCGCTCTGGTCGCCGCGCGCGGCCGCCTCATGCAGGCCGCGCGGGCCGACGGCGCGATGGTCGCCGTCGAGGCCGACGAGGACGAGATCCGTGCGTCCCTCACGCCGTACGCGGGCCGCCTGGACGTCGCCGCCGTCAACGGCCCCCGCGCCGTCGTCGTGACCGGCGACGAGGACGCCGCCGTCGAACTGGCCGCCGCCTGGAAGGAGAAGGGCCGCCGCACCTCGCGCCTGAAGGTGGGCCACGCCTTCCACTCGCACCACATGGACGGCGTGCTCGACGCGTTCCGCGCGGTCGCGGCGGGCCTGACGTACGCCGCCCCGCGCATCCCGGTCGTCTCCAACCTGACCGGCGCCGTCGCCACCGCGGCCGAGCTCGCGTCACCCGACTACTGGACACGCCACCTGCGCGGCACCGTGCGCTTCCGCGACGGGGTGCGGGTGCTCCAGGACGCGGGCGTCACCGCGTACGTGGAGCTCGGTCCCGACGCCGTGCTCGCCGCGATGGTGCGCGGCTGCCTCGGCGAGGAGCAGGCGGAGACCGCCGCGCCCGTCGCGGTGCTGCGCAAGGGACGACCGGAGGCGCACACGGTCGCCGCCGCGCTCGGCCACGCCGCGCTCCGCGGCGCCGCACCCGACCCGGCGCGGCTCTTCCCCGGGGCCCGCCGCGCCGACCTGCCGACGTACGCCTTCCAGCGCGAGCGCTACTGGCTCGACGCCGCTGCCCTGCCGACCGGCGCGGCCTCGCTCGGCCTGGAGTCGGCGGAGCACCCGCTGCTCGGCGGCATGACGCGCCTGGCCGACGCGGCGGACGGCGACGGTCTGCTCCTGACGGGGCGCCTCTCGCTGCGCGGCCACCCCTGGCTCGCCGACCACGTCATCGCCGGGGCGGCGCTGCTTCCGGGCACCGCGATGGTGGAGCTCGCGGTGGCCGCGGGCGACCGGCTCGGCTGCGGGCGGCTGCGCGAACTGGTCCTGGAGACGCCGTTGACCGTGCCCGATGACGGGGCGGTGCGCCTCCAGGTGACCGTCGGCGCGGCCGACGGCTCCGGCGCGCGGACCGTCGCGATCCACTCGCGCCGCGACGCGGCCACGGACGACGTGCCATGGGACCAGGGCGAGTGGACCCGGCACGCGTCCGGCGTGCTCGCCAGGGACGGCGCGGAGCCGCCCGCGGCCGCGGAGGCGTGGCCGCCGCCGGGCGCGCGGAAGCTGGACACGGACGGCCTGTACGAGCGCCTGGCCGGCCTCGGCTACACGTACGGCCCGGCCTTCCGGGGCCTGGTCGCCGCCTGGCAGGCGGGCGACGAGCGGTACGCGGAGGTGGCGCTGCCCGCGTCCCTGCACGCGGACGCCGCCGCGTACGGCGTGCATCCGGCGCTGCTCGACGCGGCTCTGCACGCGCTGCTGCCCGCTGTCGCGGACGGCTCCGACGACACCGGGCCGCGGCTGCCGTTCTCCTTCGACGGCGTCACGCTGCACGCGTCCGGCGCCACGGCGCTGCGCGTGCGCCTCTCCCCGAAGGGCCGTGACGGCGCCGCCCTGACCGCCACCACGCCCGACGGCGACCCGGTCCTCTCGGCCGAGTCGGTGGCCTTGCGGGCGGTGCCCGCCGACCGGCTCACGCGGGGCGGCGGCGCGCACCACGACGGGCTGTACCGCTACGGCTTCGCGCCGTTCCAGGTCGCCGACGACACCGCCGCGCCGGGGCGATGGTGGGCCGTGCTCGGCGGCGACGCGCCCGGCCTCGTGGCGGCGCTCGGCTCCCGTGGCGTACGCGGTGCGGTCCACGAGTACGCGGCGTACGGCGCAGCGGCAGACGAGAACTACGGGAGCGACACGAGCGACGGGAACTACGGGATCCACGCGGGCCCGACGGCGCTGCTGGACGCGGACGGCGCGGCTCCCGACGTCATCGTGCTGACCCCGCCCGAGCCGGGCGCGGACCCTGTGGGCGGCGCGCACACCGCCGCCGCCCGTGCCCTGGCCGTGGTGCGGAGCGTCCTGGCCGACGAGCGGTTCGCCGCGTGCAAGGTGCTGCTCGTCACGCGCGGGGCCCTGGCCGTGGTGCCCGGCGAGGGCGTGCGGGACCTGCCAGGGGCCGCGGCGCGCGGCCTGCTCCGCACCGCCCGCAGCGAACACCCGGGCCGCTTCGCGCTGGTGGACCTCGACGGCGCCGACGGCGCCCGCCTTTCCGAGCGGTCCCTCACGGCCGTCTTCGCGGCCGTCGCGGACGGCCTCGAACTCGCCGTGCGCGACACGGAGGTGTACGCGCCGCGCCTCGCGCCCGTCCCCGTGACGGCCGCCGCCGCGATCGACGGTGCGGCCGACGGCCCCGGCACCGTCCTCGACCCGGACGGCACCGCCCTGATCACCGGCGGCACCGGCGCGCTCGGCCGGCTCTTCGCCGAGCACGTCGTCGCCCGGCACGGCGTCAAGCACCTGATCCTGGCCGGTCGCCGGGGCCGTGCCGCCGAGGGGGCCGACGAACTGGCCGCCCGGCTCGCCGAGTTGGGCGCCGACGTCACCGTTGCCGCGTGCGATGTGGCCGACCGTGCCGCGCTCGCCGAGCTGCTCGCCACCGTGCCCGCCGCGCACCCGCTGACCGCCGTCATCCACACCGCGGGCGTCCTCGCCGACGCCACGCTGCCGAACCTCACGCCCGACGCCCTGTCCGCGGTGCTGCGGCCGAAGGCGGACGCGGCCTGGAACCTGCACGAGCTGACGGCCGGCGCGCCGCTGACGGCGTTCGTCCTGTTCTCCTCGGTCGCGGGCCTCATCGGCAACGCCGGTCAGGGCAACTACGCCGCCGCCAACGTCTTCCTGGACACCCTCGCGCAGCACCGCCACGCCCAGGGGCTGCCCGCCACCTCACTGGCGTGGGGCCTGTGGGGCCTTGAGGACACGGCCGGGATGGCGGGCACGCTGTCCGACGCCGACCTGGCGCGCTGGCGGCGGGCCGGGCTCGCACCGCTCACCGCCGCGCGCGGCACCCGGATGCTCGACGCGGCCCTCACCACCGGCGAACCCGTCCTGCTCTCGGCCGAGTTGGACCTGGCGGCGCTGCGTGACCCGGACCGCGCGCAGTCGGCCCCGGCACTCCTGCGCGGCCTCGTACGCACCACGCGCCGCCGTGTGAGCGGCGCGACGACCCCGGCGGCGGACGGTACGTCATGGGTGAGCGTCACGGCGGCGCTGCCCGAGGCCGAGCGGCGCCGCGTCGTCACGGACCTGGTCCGGTCGACGGTGGCCGCCGTGCTCGGGCTCACGGGTCCCGCCGCCGTCGCCTCCGGCGCCGCGTTCACCGACCTGGGCATGGATTCCCTGACGGCGCTCGAACTGCGCGGCCGCCTCCGGGCGGTGACCGGCGTCGACCTGCCGACCACGCTGGTCTTCGACCACCCGTCGCCCGGCGCGCTCGTGGACCACCTGCTCGCGGAGGCCGCCGAGGAGACCGGCGGCGTCCGGGGCGCACAGCACGGTTCCGCCGTCGCCGCGGTGACGGCGGACGACCCGGTCGTCATCGTCGGCATGGCCTGCCGCTACCCCGGCGACACCCGGACCCCCGAGGACCTGTGGCGCCTGGTCGAGACCGGCGGCGACGCGATCGGCCCGTTCCCGGAGAACCGCGGCTGGGACGTCGAGAACCTCTACGATCCCGACCCGGAAAGGACCGGCACGTCCTACACCCGGCACGGCGGGTTCCTGTACGACGCCGACCGGTTCGACCCGGAGTTCTTCGGCATCAGCCCGCGCGAGGCGCACGCGATCGACCCGCAGCAGCGGCTGCTCCTGGAGACCAGCTGGGAGGCCGTGGAGCGCGCGGGCATCGCCCCGGCCGCGCTGCACGGCACCCGCACCGGCGTGTTCAGCGGCGTGATGTACAGCGACTACACCGCACGCCTCACCACCGCGCCCGACGACGTGGAGGCGTCCGCGTTCCTCGGGAGCTCCCCGAGCGTGGCCTCCGGCCGCGTGGCGTACACCTTGGGCCTCCAGGGGCCCGCGGTCACCGTCGACACGGCCTGCTCGTCGTCCCTGGTCGCGCTGCACCAGGCCGCGCAGGCGCTGCGCGGCGGCGAGTGCGACCTGGCGCTCGCGGGCGGCGTGACGGTCATGTCGTCGCCCGGCACGTTCCTGGAGTACAGCAGGCGGCGTGGACTCTCCGCGGACGGGCGCTGCAAGTCGTTCGCCGCGAGCGCGGACGGCGTCGGCTGGAGCGAGGGCGTGGGCGTCCTGGTCCTGGAGCGGCTCTCCGACGCCCGGCGCCGCGGCCACGAGGTCCTCGCGGTCGTACGCGGCTCGGCGGTCAACCACGGCGGCGCCAGCAACGGCCTCACCGCGCCGCACGGCCCCGCGCAGGAGCGGGTCATCCGCGACGCGCTCGCCGCCGCGGGCCTGCGCGGTGCCGACGTCGACGCCGTCGAGGCGCACGGCACGGGCACCGAGCTCGGCGACCCGATCGAGGCGCGGGCCGTCATCGCCACGTACGGCCAGGACCGCGCCGCGGACAGGCCGCTGTACCTGGGCTCGCTGAAGTCCAACATCGGGCATGCGCAGGCGGCGTCCGGTGTCGGCGGCGTCATCAAGATGGTCCTTGCGATGCGGCACGGCGTCCTGCCGCGCAGCCTGTACGCCGGCGAGCCGACGCGCCACGTCGACTGGACCGCGGGCGCGGTGTCGCTCCTGGCCGAGGCCACGGCCTGGCCGGAGCTCGACCGGCCGCGCCGCGCCGCGGTGTCGTCGTTCGGCGTCAGCGGCACCAACGCGCACGTGATCCTGGAGCAGGGTCCCGTGGCCGAGGGAACCGCGGCTGAGGAGACCGGCGCTCCCCCGGCGACCGGTGTGGTGCCGTGGGTGGTCTCCGGCAGCACCCCGGCCGCGCTGCGCGCCCAGGCCGAGCGGCTGCGCGACCACGTCGCCGCCCTGCCTCAGCTCGCGCCGCTCGACGTCGCGGCCTCGCTGGTGCGGACGCGGTCGGCTCTGGAGCACCGGGCCGTGGTGGTCGGCGCCGACCGGGACGAACTGCTCGCCGGGCTCGACGCGGTCGGCCGGGGCGCGCGGACGCCGCTGGCCGTGACGGGCCGGGGCGTCGAGGCCGGTGGCGTGGTGTTCGTCTTCCCCGGTGCCGACGCCCACTGGGCGGGCATGGCACGGGAGTTGACGGCGTCGTCGCCGGTCTTCGCGGAGCGGCTCGCCGCATGCGTCGACGCGCTCGGGCCGTTCGTCGACTGGGACGTCCGGGCCGAGCTGGACGGGCCGCTGGACCGCGCCGAGGTGGCGCAGCCGCTGACGTGGGCGGTGTCGGTCGCCCTCGCGCAGTTGTGGCGGGCCCATGGCGTCGAGCCCGCGGCCGTCGTCGGCCACGGCGCGGGTGAGGTCGCGGCGGCCACTGTGGCGGGCGCCCTGTCCGTCGAGGACGCGGCGCGGGTCGTCGCGGTGCGCGCCAAGGCCGTCGCCGGGTACCTGTCCGGGACGGGTGGCATGGGCGGTACGGGTGGCACGGGTGGTGCGGGCGGCATGGTCGCGCTCGATCTGCCGCGCGCCGCCGCCGAGGCCCGGATCGCCGCGTACGACGGCCGGATCGCCGTCGCCGCGGTCGACAGCCCTTCGGGCACGGTGGTCGCGGGTGAGACCGCGGCCCTGGACGAGCTGCTCGCGGCCTGTGCGGCGGAGGGCGTCACGGCGCGCCGCGTCGCGGTCGACCACGCCCCGTTCACCACAGCGTCCGACGCCGTCGCGGCGGAATTCCTCGGCGTGCTGGGCGAGATCACCCCACGGCCCCCGCGAGTGCCGTGGTACTCCACGGTGACCGGCGAGGCCGTCGGCCCGGCCGGGCCCGACGCCGCGTACTGGGTGCGCAACCTGCGGGAGCCGGTCGCGTTCCACACGGTGATCGAGCGTCTTGCCGGACTCGGCCACCAGCTGTTCGTGGAGGCGGCGCCGCACCCGGTCCTGACGCCCGCGGTCGCCGAGACCGCCGCGCGGGCGGGGCTTGGCGACGTGACCGCCATCGGGTCGCTGCGCCGCGGCGAGGGCGGCCTCGGCCCGTTCGCGCTCGCGCTGGGTGAGGCGTACGCGCACGGCGCGGCCGTCGACTGGAGCGCGTTCCTGGGCGGCGGGCGCACCGTGGCGCTGCCCACGTACGCGTACCAGCGCGACAGCTACTGGCTCACCGCCCCGGCCACCGCGCCCGCCCCGGACACCGCCGGGCACCCGCTGCTCGGTCAGGCCGTCGAACTGGCCGGAGGCCAGGGCTGGCTGTTCACCGGCGCGGTCGACCCGGGCGCCCACCGGTGGCTCCTGGACCACACGCTGGTGGGCCAGCCGCTGCTGCCCGGCGCCGCCGTCGCGGAACTCGCCCTGTACGCGGGCCGCACGTCCGGCGCGGAGCGCGTCCGGCACCTCACCCTCGAAGGGCCGCTGCTGCTCACCGAACCCGTGGACCTCCAGCTGATGGTGGGCCCCGCGGACACCGACGGATCCCGTCCCTTCAGCCTCCACGCGCGGCCCGCTGCCGCGTCCAAGGAGGACTGGACACGCCATGCGGTCGGTGTCCTGGAGGAGGCCGGGTCCGGCGCTGCCGCGGATCCCGACGGCTCGGCCGCGCTCACCGTGTGGCCGCCGCAAGGCGCGACGCCCGTGCCCGTCGAGGGCCTCACCGCCGAACTGGCCAGGATCGGCTACGCGTACGGCCCTGCCTTCCAGGGTCTGAGCGCCGTCTGGCGCGCGGGCCGTGACCTGTACGCCGAGGTCGCCCTGCCGCCGGAGGCCCCCGGCCGCGGCTTCCAGCTGCACCCGGCCGCCCTGGACGCCGCCCTGCACGCCCTGGTCGGCGGGGCCGAGGGCGAGGGCAGCCGCAGAGTCGTGCCGTGCGCCTGGCGCGGCCTGGCCCTCCACTCCCCCGGCGCGACCGCGCTGCGGGTCCGGATCCGTCACCGCGCGAAGGACACCTGTTCCGTGCACATCGCCGATGAGAACGGCACGCCGGTTCTCGACGCCACCTCCCTCACCGTGGGCGAGGTCCCGGCCGAGACGCTCGCGTCGGCCGCGTCCGCCACCTCGGACGACAGGGCCGCCCTGTTCGCCCTCGACTGGACCGAGCGTGACGTGTCGCAGGCGGTCCCGACGGGCCGGTGGGCGGTCGTGGGCACCGACCCCGCCCAACTGACGAGCGCGATCCGTGCCGCGGGGGTGACCGTCGACGCCCATCCGGACCTGGCCGGGCTGCGTGCGGCGCTCGACGACGGGGCCCCGGCGCCCGCCGTCGTCGTCGCCACCGCGCTCGGCGGGAGCGCCGCACCCAGCACGCCCGCCCCCGGCGAGTCCGCCACCAGCGGCATCGCCACGGCCGGTGGGTCCACCGAACCCAATGCCCCCACCAACGAGCCCACCGACCCCACTGAAGCCCCGATAGCCGCCGCCCGCACAGCACTCGCGCTCGCCCAGGCCCTGCTCGCCGACGCACGCCTGGACGGCACCCGGCTCACCCTGGTGACCGAGCGCGCCGTCGCGGTCGCCGCCGACGAGCACCCGGACCTCACCGGGACGCCGGTGTGGGGCCTCATCCGCACCGCGCAGACGGAGAACCCCGGCCGCTTCACCCTGGTCGACACCGACGGCCGCCCCGAGTCCGTACACGGCGTCGTGCAGGCGGTGGCCTCCGCCGAGCCCCAACTGGCGCTGCGCGCCGGGCGGGTGAGCACGCCGGGCCTGCGCCCGCACGAGCCACGGACGGCACGGACGGTGCAGACGGTGCGGACGGACGTACCGAAGGCCTTCACGGACACCCGAACGGCGTTCGACGAGCACAGCCACGTCCTGGTCACCGACGGCCTCGGCCCCCTCGGCCGACGCCTCTCCCGGCACCTCGTAGCCGCGTACGGCGTGCGCCGCCTGCTGCTCACCGGCAGCCAGGGGCTACGGACGCCGGATGCCGTCGCGTTCGTGGCCGAACTGCGGGCCGCGGGCGCCGAGGTGACGGTCGCGGCCTGCGACCCCGCCGACCGGGCCGCGCTCGCCGCCGTCCTCGACGCCGTGCCGGGCGCACACCCGCTGACCGGCGTGGTGCACACGGCGGGCGTACTCGACGACGCGCTGTTCGGCGCCCTGACGCCGGATCACCTGGAGCGGGTGCTGCGCCCCAAGGCCACGGGCGCCGCGCTCCTGCACGAGCTCACCGCGGACCTCGGCCTCACGGCGTTCGTGCTGTGCTCCTCGTTCGCGGGGACGCTCGGCACGCCCGGTCAGGGCAACTACGCGGCGGCCAACGCCTATCTGGACGGCCTCGCGCAGCAGCGCCGCGCCGCGGGGCAGCCCGCGCTGTCCCTCGCGTGGGGCCTGTGGGCGGACGGGGCCGCGGCGACCGGGGACCTGAGCGAGGCCGACCTGCTGCGCCTGCGGCGCTCGGGGATCGGCTCGCTGTCCGCGGAGGCCGGGCTCGCCCTGTTCGACGCGGCGCTCGCCGACGGGGCCCCGTACCTCGCGGCCGTGGTGCTGGACCCGAGCGCCCTGGACGCGGCGACCGCTCCGGCCGTCCTGCGGGACCTCGCCCCGCACGGTGCCGGGGCCGGGCCCGTCGAGGACACCGCCGCCGCGCTGCGCGAGAAGCTGGCCCGCGCCCCCGAGCGCGAGCGCCGCCACATCCTGCGCCGCGCCGTGCGCACGCAGGTGGCCGCCGTCCTCGGCGAGCCGCAGGACAAGGTGGCGGCGCACCGCCGCTTCCAGGACCTCGGCCTCAGCTCGCTCACCGCGGTCGAGCTGCGCAACCGTCTCCTCGCGGCGACGGGCGTCAAGCTGCCGCCCACGCTGGTCTTCGACCACCCCACTCCGGCCGCGCTCGCCGACAAGCTGCTCACCGCGCTCACCGCACTCACCGCGCCCACCGCCGAACCGGCGGACCCGCACGCGCAGGTCGCACAGCCCGAGCAGGACGCCCCGAACCCGCACGACCCGCGGAACGCCTTGCTGGGCGCCGACCTGGCCGAGAGCGAAAGCCTCCTGGACGAGATGAACACCGACGACTTGATCCGCCTGGCTCTGGGCGACAGCGAGTCCTGACACCGCCCGACACACAGAACCACCGTCCGGCACACGCAACCCACGCCCGGCACAGGGACATTTGGAGAGAACACGATGGCGCCCACATCACCCCAGCAGGTCGTCGACGCGCTGCGGGCCGCGCTGAAGGAGAACGAGCGGCTCAAGGCCGTGGCCGCCCGCGCACGGGAGCGCGACGAGGAGCCGATCGCGATCGTCGCGATGTCCTGCCGCTTCCCCGGCGGCGTCAGCTCGCCGCAGGAGCTCTGGCAGCTGGTCGTCGACGAGGTCGACGCGGTCGGCCCGTTCCCCACCGACCGCGGCTGGGACCTCACGCACCTCTTCGACCCCGACCCGGACCACGCGGGCACCTCCTACGTCGAACAGGGCGGATTCCTCTACGACGCCGCCCGGTTCGACCCCGAGTTCTTCGGCATCAGCCCGCGCGAGGCGCACGCGATCGACCCGCAGCAGCGGCTCCTGTTGGAGACCGCATGGGAGGCGTTCGAGAACGCGGGCATCGACCCCGCGACGCTGCGCGGCAGCCGCACCGGCGTCTTCGTCGGCACCATGTACGACGACTACGCGGCGCGCCTGTCCCCCGCCCCGGAGGAGTACGAGGCGTATCTGACCATCGGCAGTGCGGGCAGCGTCGCCTCCGGCCGTCTGTCGTACACCTTCGGCCTCCAGGGCCCGGCGATCAGCGTGGACACCGCGTGCTCCTCGTCGCTCGTGGCGCTGCACCTGGCGGTCGACGCGCTGCGCCGCGGCGAGTGCACGATGGCGCTCGCGGGCGGTGTGACGCTGATGGCGACGCCGAACTCCTTCGTGGAGTTCAGCCGTCAGCGCGGTCTGTCCCGCGACGGCCGCTGCAAGTCGTTCGCGGCGTCCGCCGACGGCACCGCCTGGGCCGAGGGCGCGGGCCTGCTGCTCGTCGAGCGCCTGTCGGACGCCCGGCGCCACGGCCACCCCGTGCTCGCCGTGGTGCGCGGCTCGGCCGTGAACCAGGACGGCGCGAGCAACGGCCTGACCGCGCCCAACGGGCCCGCCCAGGAAGCCCTGATCCAACAGGCCCTCGCCGCGTCCGGCCTGACCGGCGCCGACGTCGACCTCGTGGAGGCCCACGGCACCGGCACGCCCCTCGGCGACCCCCTGGAGGCGGGCGCCCTCATCGCCACGTACGGCGCGGCCCGCACCGCGGACACCCCGCTGTATCTCGGCTCGCTGAAGTCCAACCTCGGTCACATGCAGGCGGCCGCCGGTGTCGGCGGTCTCATCAAGCTGACCCTCGCCCTGCAGCACGGCCTGATGCCCAAGACGCTGCACGTGGACGAGCCGAGCCCGGGCGTCGACTGGTCCGCCGGCACCCTGTCGCTGCTCACCGAGGCCAGGAGCTGGCCCGAGGTCGACCGGCCGCGCCGCGCCGCCGTGTCCTCCTTCGGCATCGGCGGCACCAACGCGCACGTCATCCTGGAGCAGGCGCCCGAGCCTTCGGCCCCGGCCGACCGGGAGCCCACGGTCCCGCTGCCCGCCGTCCCGCTGCTCCTGTCCGCCAACTCCGAGACGGCGCTGCGCGCCCAGGCCGACCGCCTGCACCAGCACCTGACCGCCCCCGGGCCCGCCGAGACCGCCGAGACCGCCGAATCCGCCGAGGCCGCCGAATCCGCCGAGGCCGCCGATCTGGCCTCGCTGGGCTTCTCGCTGGCCACCACGCGCGGCCACCTCACGCACCGCGCGGTGCTCCTCGCCACCGACTGCGAGGACCTGCTCGCGGGCCTGCGCGCGCTCGCCGACGGCACACCGGGCCCGGACACCGTGCAGGGCAAGGCCGTCGAGGGCCGCACCGCGTTCCTGTTCGCCGGTCAGGGCTCCCAGCGTGCGCAGATGGGCAAGGAGCTGTACGCGGCGTTCCCCGCGTACGCCGAGGCGTTCGACGCCGTGTGCGCGGTCGTCGACCCGCACCTGGCCACGCCGCTGCGCGAGGTCGTCTTCGCCGCCGAGGGCACGCCCGGGGCCGACCTGCTGCACCGCACCGAGTACACCCAGCCCGCCCTGTTCGCGGTCGAGGTCGCCCTGTTCCGGCTCTTCGCGTCGTGGGGGATCCGGCCGGACGCGGTCCTCGGGCACTCCGTGGGCGCCTTCGCGGCCGTGCACGCCGCCGGTGCGCTGTCCCTGGAGGACGCCGCGCAGCTCGCGGTGGTACGCGGCCGGATCATGCAGCAGCTCCCGGCGGGCGGCGCGATGGTGGCCCTGCGCGCCTCCGAGGAGCAGGCCGTCGAGCTGCTCTCCGACTGCGCGGGCACGGTGTCCCTTGCCGCGGTCAACGGTCCGGCCGCGACGGTGCTCTCCGGTGAGAAGGGGGCCCTGGCGGCCACCATCCGGCCGTTCGAGGAGGCGGGCGGCAAGGCGACCTGGCTGAAGGTCAGCCACGCCTTCCACTCGCCGCTGATGGAGCCCGCGCTCGCCGAGTTCCGCGCCCTCGCGGCGCGGCTGGAGTTCCGCTCCCCCGAACTCACCGTGATCTCCGACCTGACGGGGCGCCCCGTCGAGCCCGAAGAGCTTGCGGACCCGGACTACTGGGTGCGGCACATGCGCCAGGCGGTCCGCTTCCAGGACGGCGTGCACAGCCTCGCCGAGGACGGCTGCACCCGCTTCCTGGAGATGGGCCCGTCCGGCGACCTCACGGCGATGGCCGCCGACTGCCTCGCCGCCACGGACAGCTCACGCGCCGCGCACGAGCTGATACCGGCCCTGCGCCGCCGCCACCCGGAGCCGGGCACGCTCCTTGCCGCGCTCGCCCGCGCGCACGCCAGTGGCGCCGAGGCCGACTGGGCCGCGGTCTTCGCGGGCCAGGGCGCGCGCCGCGTCCCGCTGCCCACGTACGC
The DNA here is from genome assembly GCF_042740445.1 of Streptomyces sp. NPDC059003. Classification (NCBI taxonomy): domain Bacteria; kingdom Bacillati; phylum Actinomycetota; class Actinomycetes; order Kitasatosporales; family Streptomycetaceae; genus Streptomyces; species Streptomyces sp. NPDC059003. The sequence continues at coordinate 78,939 of NZ_JBHYJH010000010.1, forward strand.
CTTCCAGCACCGCCCGTACTGGCTGGACAAGCCGGTGGTCTCCGGTGACGTGCGCTCGGCGGGTCTGGGCGCGCTCGACCACCCGATCCTGACGGCCGTCGCCGAACTCCCGGGGCTCGACGGGCTGCTGCTCACCGGCCGCCTCTCCCTGGCGACGCACCCGTGGCTGGCCGACCACAGGGTCGGTGACCAGGTCCTGGTGCCGGGCACCGCGCTGCTCGACCTCGCGGCGTGCGCCGCGCGTGCGGCGGGCTGCGGCGCCGTGGAGGAACTGCTCCTGGAGGCTCCGCTGAGCGTCCCCGAGGACACGGAGATCCAGCTCCGGGTGTTCGTCGCGGCCCCGGACGCCACCGGCAGCCGCGCGGTCACCGTCCACTCGCGCCGCGAGAGCGACCCCTCCGACCCGAGCGACGCCTCCAACGCGAGCCGCACCTCCGACGCGAGCACCGCTTCCGACGCGTCGGCCGACTGGCTGCGCAACGCGAGCGGCACCGTCGCACAGGCCACCGACGAAACCCCGGCCGCCGACCTCACGGCCTGGCCCCCGCAGGGCGCCGAGCCCCTGCCGGTCGCCCCGGACGACCTGTACGCCGACCTCGCCGCCAAGGGCCTGACGTACGGCCCGGCCTTCCGCGGCGTGAAGGCGCTGTGGCAGCGCGGCGACGAGGTGTTCGCCGAGGTGGCCCTGCCCGACGACCGGCAGCCGGGCCCCGGCGCCTACGCGCTGCACCCGGCGCTGCTCGACGCGGCCCTGCACCCGTCGGCGCTCGGCGGCCTGACCGACGCGGGTGGCAGGACACTGCTGCCGTACGCCTGGAACGGCGCGCGCACGCTGGGCACCGCACAGGCGGCCCTGCGCGTGCGGCTCGCCCCGGTCGGCCGGAACACGATCTCGGTGGACGTCGCCGACGCCGCGGGCACACCGGTGGCCGCGATCGGTTCGCTGACCCTGCGCCCGGCCGCCGCGGCCGCCACGGGCGAGCGGGACGGCCTGTACGTGCCGACGTGGGAGCCGCTCGCCGAGCTGCCCGCCACGGCCGACACGGAGACCTGGGCGGTCATCGGGGAGTTCACCGACGAGGCGCTGCGCGGCACCGTCGACCGGCGCTACGCCGACCCGACCGCCCTCGCCACCGCCCTGGACGAGGGCGAGGAGGCCCCGGAGGTCATCCTGCTGCCCGTCGCCGCGGGCCCCGCCGACGAGACCCCGGACCCGGCGGCCGTCCGCGCCTGCCTGCACCACGTCCTGACGGCCGCTCAGCTCGTCCTGGACGACGACCGGCTCGCCACGACCCGCCTGGTCGCGGTCACGCGCGGCGCCGTCGCCGTGGACGGCGAGCAGCCGACCGCGCGGCTCGGCCTGCGCGCCGTGTGGGGCCTGTTGCGGTCGGCGTACGCCGAGCACCCGGGCCGCTTCGCGCTGCTCGACGAGGACGGCACGGCGGGCTCCCGCACCGCGCTCACGGCCGCGGTCGCGGCAGCGGCCGACGAGCCCCAGCTGGCGCTGCGCGGCGGCACCGCCTACCGCCCGGCCCTGACCACGTCGGCGCCCGCAGGGACGCTGCACTCGCCGCTTGACGAGCCGAACTGGTACCTGGACTACGTCGCCAAGTCGTCCTTCGCGAACCTGTCGTTCGAGCCGTGGCCGGAGGTCGCCGAGCCGCTGCGGGAGGGCCAGATCCGCCTGCGGCTGCGCGCGGCCGGGCTGAACTTCCGCGAGGCGCTGCTCGCGCTCGGCGTCATCCCCGCCTCCGTCGACGTGAACGCGTCCGACAACGGCGGCGGCGGTGAGGGCGCGGGCGTCGTCGTCGAGGTCGGGCCCGGCGTCACGGACCTGAAGCCCGGTGACCGTGTGATGGGGCTCATCAACGGCGTCGGCCCGAACACGGTCACCGATCACCGGCTGGTGTGCCGGATCCCCGACGGCTGGTCGTTCCAGCAGGCCGCCGCGGTCCCGGTGACCTATCTGACGGCGTATTACGGCCTGGTGGACCTGGCGCGGCTCGGCCGGGGCGAGTCGGTGCTCGTGCACGCGGGCGCCGGCGGCGTCGGCACCGCGGCCGTCCAGATCGCCTGGCACCTGGGCGCCACGGTCTACTCCACGGCGAGCCGGGGCAAGTGGGACGCGCTGCGCGCCGCGGGTGTGGCCGACGAGCGCATCGCCTCCTCCCGGACGCTGGACTTCGAGCAGTCGTTCCTGGCGGCCTCCGGCGGCAAGGGCGTCGACGTCGTCCTGAACTCGCTCGCCGGTGAGTTCGCCGACGCGTCGCTGCGCCTGCTGCCGCGCGGCGGCCGGTTCCTGGAGATGGGCAAGACCGACCGGCGCGACCCCGCCGAAGTGGCCGCGCTCCACCCAGGCGTCAACTATCGCGCGTACGACGTGCGCGAGCCGGGCCCGGACCGCATCAAGGCGATGCTCCACGAACTTCTCGACCTGTTCGAGCAGGGGGCGCTGCAGGCCCCGCCGATCTCGGTGTGGGACATCCGCCGCGCCCCGGACGCCTTCCGGTACCTGAGCGAGGCCCGGCACATCGGCAAGGTCGTCCTGGCCCTGCCGGACGCGGCCGAGCCCTGGGACACCACGCGCGCCACCCTGATCACCGGCGGCCTCGGCTGGCTCGGCCGCCTCGTGGCCCGGCACCTGGTGGCCGAGCACGGCGCGCGCAGCCTGGTCCTGATGGGCCGGGGCGCGCCAGGTGAGGACGCGCGGCGCGATCTCGACGAGCTGCGCGCGCAGGGCGTGGACGTGCGCGTGGTGGCCTGCGACGCGGCGGACCGGGACGCGCTCGCCGCGGCCCTCGACGCCCTCGCGGCGGACGGCGTGCGCCTGGGCGGTGTCGTGCACGCGGCCGGTGTCCTGGACGACGGCGTCCTCGCCGACCTGACGCCGGAGAGCCTGGAGACGTCGCTGCGCCCGAAGGTGGACGCGGCGCTCAACCTGCACGAGCTCACCGACCACCTGGGCCTGGACGCGTTCGTGCTGTTCTCCTCGCTCGCCGGGACCATGGGCTCGGCCGCGCAGGGCGGTTACGCCGCGGGCAACGCCTTCCTCGACGGCCTGGTGGAGTACCGGCGTTCGCTGGGCAGGCCCGGCGTCTCCATCGCGTGGGGCCTGTGGCAGGGCGTCGGCGGCATGGGCTCCGGGCTCACCGACACCGACCTCACGCGCATGGGTCGTATCGGTGTGGCGCCGCTGACGTCCGAGCAGGGCATCGCGCTGCTCGACGCGTCGGTGCGCCGGGACAGCGCGGTGGCCGTGGCCGCCGCCTGGAACCTCCAGGGCCTGCGCGCGTCGGTCGCGAGCGGTGGCACCGTCCCGCCGCTGCTGAGGAACCTGGTGCCCACACCCGTTGCCGTCGAGGCGGCAGCGGCGGACCCGGTGCCCGCGCAGGGCCCGGCGACCGGTGACCGCCTCCTGGACGCCGTCCTGGGCGAGGTCGCGGCCGTCCTCGGCCACGCCTCCGGCGCGGTCGTCGACCCGCACGGCGCCTTCGACCAGATCGGCTTCGACTCGCTGACCGCGGTGGAGCTGCGCAACCGGCTCGGCGCCGCGACCGGCGTGAAGCTGCCCGCCACGTTCATCTACGACTGGCCGACCCCGGCGGAGCTCGTGGAGCACCTGAAGGCGGAGCAGGGATACGTTGACGGAGCGGACGACACCGAGGGCACGGGGGCGAACGACGCCCAGGCCCTCCTGGACGAACTGACCGAGCTGGAGACGGCGTTCGCCGACACCCGGCTCAGCGACGCGGTGCGCGCCACCGTGTCCGACCGGCTCGGCGCGCTCCTCGCCAAGCTGGGTTCCTCTTGACCGAGAACTGCCCCAGACCTCACCGAGAAACGAACGGAATGCCCAGTTCATGACCGACAATCGGGCCGCCGCGGCGGCCACCGGTTCGACCCGGCCCGCCGGTGCCTCCCCAGGGGGCGCGGCCCGGCGGCCGGGTCAGTGGATACGTACGTTCCACCCGCGCCCCGGCAGCCGGGCCCGCCTGCTGTGCTTCCCGCACGCGGGCGGCCCCGCGATGGCGTTCACGGCGCTGTCCGCGGCGCTGCCCGAGGACGTCGAGCTGCTCGCCGTGCAGTACCCGGGGCGGCAGGACCGCAGGTCCGAGCCGTTCGCGGAGAGCGTCACGGCGCTTGCCCGCGGTGCCGTGGACGCGCTGCGGGCGCGGGGGCACGACGACAGGCCGCTGTTCGTCCTCGGGCACAGCATGGGGTCCGTCGTCGCGTTCGAGGCGACCCGCATCCTCGAGGCGGAGGCGCCGGGCGCGGCGGCGGAAGGTCCCGCCGTGGTCCGCCTGTTCGTCTCCGCCGCCGCGCCGCCCTCGGCCCCCTGGCACAGGAGCGGCGACGGCGAGGAGAGCGACGAGGCCGTCGTACGCCACGTGCGGTGGCTCGGCGGCGTACCGGAGGCGCTGCTCAACGACCCGGAGACCGTCGGTGAGATGGTGCGTCTGATGCGCGGCGACAACGAGGCGCTGCGCGGCTACCACTGTGCGGCCGGCGCCGCCGTGGCGGCGCCGATGACGGCGCTGCTCGCCGACGACGACCCCAAGAACAGCGCGGAGGAGACGGCGGGCTGGTCCTGCCACGCCACGGGCGAGTTCGCCGTGGAGACGACGCCCGGCGGCCACTTCGCGCTGACCGAGCGCGACTCCCCGGCCGCCGAGGTGCTCACCCGTCACCTCCGCAAGGACCTGCACCGGCTCGCGACGGCGGCCGGTGGCGACGAACAGGCAGGCAGCGCATGACCGAAGCAGCGGACACGCCCCGCGCCCCCCGCTCCGAACTGGTACGGCAGATCTATCTGGCCGGGATGACGGGCAGCAAGCCCAAGCTGTCCACGGACCTGACGAGCCTTCAGGAGGCGGCGCGCGCGGTCCTCGAACCGCACGCGCACGCGTACATAGCCGGTGACGCGGGCACCGGCGCGACGGGCCGCCGCAACCGCGCGGCGTTCGACCGCTGGCAGTTGGTGCCGCGCATGTGGCGGGGCGTCAGCGAGCGCGACCTGTCGGTGTCGGTGCTCGGGCAGCGCCTTCCGGTGCCGGTGCTGCTGGCGCCGGTGGCCGCGCAGACGGTGGCGCACCCCGAGGGCGAGCTGGCCTCGGTCCGGGCCGCGGCGGAGGTGGGCGTGCCGTTCGCGCTGTCCTGCTTCTCCTCGCACTCCATGGAGGACGTGGCGAAGGAGGCCGGGGCCGAGGCCCGCTGGTTCCAGCTGTACTGGCCGAACGACCGCGACGTCGCCGAGTCCCTCGTCCGCCGCGCCGAGGCGGCCGGGTACACGGCGCTCGTCGTCACGGTGGACAACCCCACGTTCGGCTACCGGCCGAGCGACCTGGACGCCGGGTACATCCCGTTCGTGCACGGCGAGGGCATCGCCAACTTCACGAGCGACCCGGTCTTCCGGTCCCAGCTCCCCGCCGACGGCGGCGATCTGGCGCCCCTCGTGCACTGGGCGGAGATCTCCGCCAACCCCACGCTCACGTGGGACGACCTGCCCTGGCTCCGGGAGCGCACGACGCTGCCGATCCTCATCAAGGGCGTCCAGCACCCGGAGGACGCCCGCAAGGCGCTCGCGGCGGGTGCGGACGGCCTCGTCGTGTCCACGCACGGCGGCCGCCAGCTCGACGGCGGCGTGGCCGCGCTCGACGCGCTGCCCTCGGTGCGGGCCGCCGTCGGCCCGGCCACGCCGGTCCTGATGGACTCCGGCATCCGCACCGGCACGGACGTCCTCAAGGCCCTCGCCCTCGGCGCGGACGCCGTGCTGCTCGGCAGGCCGTACGTGTACGGCCTCGCCCTGGACGGCCGCGCGGGCGTCGAACACGTCCTGAACTGCCTCCTCGCGGACCTGGACCTGGCGATGACCCTGACCGGCTGCCGCTCGATCGCGGAGGTCACCAGGGACCTGGTAACACCGGAGGGCCCACTGCCGTACTGAGCTCTCCGCACGACCTGCACAAGGCCCCGGCCCGGCCCTCCCCTCACCGGAGGCCCGGGCCAGCCATTTCCTGCCCCGCCCGTCAGCTGGCACCACCTGACAGCCCCTCGCACTGATCCCCGACTTCACCCTCACAGCAGCGCCCCGTTGCGCTCCGGTCGGGGTGCCAGCGAGCCCTTCTTGGACAGCACTTCTGCGTAATCTGTGCATATTTGAAATTTTTTGTCTTTTCGGACTGGTTTGTTCCACGGCGGGTATGCCAGTGCCATACTGCCGTCACGACGCAAGTAGCCCAACTCCCGTGATAACGAGACATTTTGGATCCCGTCGTGGCCCAGCCCCCGCCCGGCAGTGCGTACTCCAGGTGAGTACTCCAGGAGTGATCCCTGGCTCCGTTCCACGCCGTTGGCTCGGTCCGTCGTAGCGATTCCGCACCGCTGCGGGCCCCCAGGGGATCCTCCGTCCCCACCGCCACGATGCGGACGCGGGAAGGGGACATCGACATGTCTCGCACCACACACACCCACCCACCGCACCGCAGACTTCGGTCCCGGCTGACCGTCCTGCGACGCTCGCAGACCAGGCTCCGGAACATCGCGGCGCTGATGGGGGCACTGATCCTCACGACGACCTTCGTGATCGCGCTGCCGACGACCATCGCCTCCGCCGCGATCAAGACGGCGCCCCTGGCCCCGGAGTTGAGCGTGGCGAAGTCGGCGTCGCCGACCACGGTCTCGGCCGCCGGGGAAACGGTGACGTACTCGTACCTGGTGACCAACTCCGGCGACGAGAACCTGAGCAACGTGTCGGTCACGGATACGTTCACCGCCCCCGCCGGCCCGCCGGTCACCGTCACCTGCCCGCAAACCGCATTGGCCCCGGGCGAGGCCATGCTCTGCACGTCCTCCCCGTACACGGTGACGCAGGCGGACATCGACAATGGCACCATCGTCAACACCGCGACCGCGGTCGGCACTCCTCCGGCGGGCCCACCGGTCACATCGCCGCCCGCCACCGCGACCGTGACAGTGACAGGGGCCCCGACCGGGGCGGACCTCACCACGACCATCGCCGACACCCCTGACCCGGTGGCACTCGGCGACACCTTCACCGACACCGTGACCGTCACCAACAACGGCCCCGGCAGCGCCTCCTCGGTCACCACCTCCATCACCTACACGGGCGCCGCCGCCGGCGTGGGCAACGTGACCGCCAGCCAGGGCACCTGCACGCCCAGCGGCTCCACGGTGAACTGCACCCTCGGCTCCCTGGCCAACGGCGCCTCGGCCACAGTGGAAATCACCGTCGAACCCGCGGCGACCGGCACGGTCACCGCGACCGCCACCACCAGCGCCACCGAGAACGACCCGGCGCCCGGCAACAACGACGCCACCGAATCCACCACCGTCAACAACGCAGGCGGCTGCACCCTCACCGGAACCCCCGGCAACGACACGATCACCGGCACCAACGGCAACGACGTGATCTGCGCGCTCGGCGGCGACGACACCGTCAACGCCGACAACGGCGACGACACCGTCTACGGCGGCACCGGAAACGACACCCTCAACGGACAGAACGGCAACGACACCCTCAACGGCGGCCCCGGGGACGACACCCTCAACGGCGGCCACGGCGACGACACCATCCACGCAGGCGCCGGAGACGACACCGCCGACGGCGGCAACGGCACCGACACCTGTCCCGGCACCGAACACCCCACCAGCTGCACCGCGTAGAGCCACCCGCACCACAGCCGCACCACCACTGCAGCCGACCGAATCCACCGGCCGGCTGCAGCCACGGAACTGCGCGCGCCGCATCTCGTTCGTCGTAGCCGCCATGGAAGGAGCGGTCACCACCAGGTTCGCGGCCTGGAGCCCTCGGCAGTACCCCGCACCTCGGCTGCTTCCGGAGTGCTGGCAGCGACGCTTTCAGCAGCCGGGCAAGACAGCCTCAGCCGTGGCCGCCTGTGCCGCTCAGTGGCTCACGAGCGCAGGAAGACGAGGTTGAGCGCTGTGCCGCCGGCGACAGAGGAGTTGAGGTTGAACGGGATCCTGTCCCAGCCCTTCTCCGGCGCGTCGGTGGCCTTGATGACGTCGATGTCGATGATCTCGCTGTCGCCCTCTTCGGCCGCCGTGGTGTACGCGAGGTAGAAGGGAACGGCGGGGCCACCGCCCGCTCCCGGGGAGCCGTCGTTGAGATTCAGAGCGGACTGCTCGGCCCGGTACACGCGTGACGGCTGCGCCCACGCCAAGTGGAGGACGAGGTTTGTCAGCGCGGCCCCCTCTTCCCGCATGTAGGCGAGGTACCTGCCCTTGCCCTTCTCATTCATGTTCAGGCGGCTGTTGACGAGGGTGTAGCCCGTAGGGACATCACTGGCGGATTCGAAGACCCAAAGACTGGTGATTCCCTTTTGTGCGCTCGCGGCCATGTGCTCCTCCTTGGATTCAGGAACGGGGCTGGACGGTGAGGTGGATGTCTTTGCGCACGTCGGCACGTTCGGGCGAGGTGACCGTGACGGTGAAACCACCCGGCGTGTCCCCGGCATACAGCGCCGTCGCAGGCGCCACACCCTGGTCATCGGTTCGGGACGGGTACGCGGTCGCCCCGGTGCCGAACACGGAGCCGGTGGATCCATTGATGGTGAAGGTGATGGGCAGCGAGCGCACAGCGACGTCGTTCTCGGTGATGTGCACGTCGAGCTTGCGCGTGAACGCGCAGTCGACCTGCTCTGCCTGATGGTCGGCAAGCGGGTCCACCAGATCCACCGACACCGTTGGAGAAGGCGTCTGCACGGAGAAGTGGCGGGGGGCGGAGGCCGGTGAGTCCAGGCCGCTTCTGTGTGCGGTGGCGGTGAGGGTGTGCGGACCCGCAGTCCAGTCGGTCGTGGGGCTGTACGTCCAGGTGGTGCCGGTCACGCGTGCCTCACCCGGCAGCGGAGTACCCCCCTCAGCGAGGGTCACCTTCTCCACCCCGG
>NZ_JBHYJH010000010.1:87961-101712 GCF_042740445.1 Streptomyces sp. NPDC059003
GTGCGGTAGCGGTGACGGCATGCGGGCCCGGGGCCCAGTCGGCTCTGGGGGTGTACGTCCACGTGGTGCCGGTCACGCGCGCCTCACCCGGCAGCGGAGTACCCCCCTCAGCGAGGGTCACGTTCTCCACCCCGGGATCGGCCGTGCCCGTGACCTGCTGCCGCAACGCGGTCACCGTCGCGCCCTCCCCCGGAGAGACGATCACCGGAACGGCCACTCTCGGCGGTATCGCCACGTCGAAGGTCACGTGAGTGGGCCTCGAATAGATGTCGCCATAGTGGTGATCGAACCGGGCACGGTACGAAGCAGTGGCGGAGACCCAGTGGGCGCCTTCCGTCCAGTCCGTTTCCGGAGTGTACGTCCAGGTATGACCGAAGACCGGAGTGGTGCCCAGCAAGTTACCCCCCTCCTCGATACTGACCTGGTCGGACGGCGAGTCGGCCGTGCCGGTGATCGGCTCCCGCGGATCGGTCACCGTCGATTTCTCGCCTGGGGAATCGATCACCGGGGCAGGGGGATTGGGCGGGTGGTGCATCGTCTGCTCTTCCATGAGCGGTTTCCCTTGTCCGATGCTCCTGCGAGGGGCGGCGTTGGATGTTGCGGCGCCTTCTGGATTCAGTGGGGGTGTGCCGCCTTCGGCTCCGGCGGGTGGCCGCAAGGTGTTCTCGCAGGCGACGGCCCGGTCGCGGCGTGGTTCTCGAAGCATCGCCGCACGACGGATCGGCTCAGGTGCGGGGCACGACCGACGGGCAGAACGGTTCGGGAGCCGCCGCAAGCCACGGCCCCGGCCACATGACGCGGGGTGAGGATGGTCCTCGTCCCCGCGCGGACCTGGCATGTCGCCTTGATGAATGAACAAGGCTCGCGGGCGAGCCACTTCGCGTCACCCATGACCGCAAACCATAGGCGCGCGCACCCCAAGTCGGCGCAGATTCAAGGGGTTTGGCCCGTTCAACTCCATGGCAGGCGCGTTTTGTGCGACACCCGGCGCCCCGAGCTGAAGGCCGCCGCAGAGAACCTCGCAAACCACGACTCCAAGAGGGCGTAGAGCCCACTCAACAGCGAGCCCTCACGCCGCTTTGATCGTTCACCATTGCAGGCGCAACTCACCTTCAGGCGCACCTCGTTGTGCGCACGACACGACAACTAACGGCAACCTGTAACCCGTTGCGACCAGATGCGAACCGACTCTTGCCTGCGTCCTGACTGCCGCCCCAGCGGCCGCGGCAGGCAACACCCCGGACGCCCAGCGACCATCCGCTGTGACATCAACCCCGGGGTCTACCCCGTCCACCTGCACAGCCCGATGCTGGAAGCGGGTGAGGTCTGGGGCCGCCTCAGGGTCGAACCCGACGGGGAAACCGCCCTCAAGACCTGCCGTGACCAGCAGCAGGCCGGCCGCAGGCCTGATGGCAGTGGGGGCGGGCGGCTTCCTTCTTGTGCAACGGCGTCGACGGAGGAGCTACCAGGCCAGTGACGAAGGAAGCTGCCATGCGGGGCAAGGTGGCGCGTGTTCCCAGTTCAGCAGCGTGGACCGTTCGGCGTGCCGCTGCGGGCATCAGCACGGTTCACGTAGCTTGTCGCGCAGTTTGCGCCAGTGCCGGGCGAGGAAGGACTCGTCGGCGGCTTTGATCGCGACCCAGTCAGCGAGGGGGTGGGCGTCCACGTCCTCCAGCCGGACTCCCGGGCATCGCACGGGGATGTCTGCCCGGAACTCCTCGGCCCACTGGTCGTCGAGGAGACGCAGGAGTCCGACTTGCTTGGCGTTCCAGCCGATCCGCGTGTCCCGGCCCTCGGGCCACCTGTCCCGCTGACCCAGCTCCCAGCGCATGGCCATGGACCGGGTGGCGTCGAGGGCGACCCAGCGCATGGCCTCGTGAAGGTCCTCCGTGGTGGCGAGGCCGTATTTCACGCCGCGCTCCATCAGGGTCCAGTGGATGACCCCGTCGTGGACCTCGATCCAGGGGTAGGAGCCGTCGCGGATGGTGAACCCGACCAGGTCACGCCTGCGCCCGTCGTAGAGCTTTGCGGACATGTCATGCACCGCGGCTCGCACATCCTCGACCGTTATCGTCATAGCGACGATTATTGCACCTGTCCGATGACCTGTTCTGCCGCAGCAATCGCCGAGCGCTCCGCCGGGAGTTCCAGTCAGGAGCGTGTCGGCACAGCCCATCGCCCAACGCACTTCGAGACAGATACCTGAGGTTTTCGGCCTCCTCGAAGCACGCCGACGTGCACGGGCACGGTACGCGGCGCGGCCAGGGCGGCCGTGGCCCGGTCCGTCGCGGACACCGGCGCGTCCGGGGGATGAGCGCGGCGTCCAGGTCCTGCGAGTACCGGTAGCCGACGGAGACCCCGTGGCCGCCGGTGGTCTCGGGCAGCAGCTCGACGACGTACGACTTCGAGCGGGGGTCGGCGTCCGGGAGGCCGCGGCCCTGCTCGGGGTCGTCTTCGAGCGCGCGGTGGGACGGACTCGACGGCGCGGCCTGCTCGCTCGGCGACAGCTCGGGGCGGGCCTTGTCGGCGGCGTCGGAGTAGAAGGCGTGGGTTACCGAGTGGGCGAGGCCCGGTGGTGCGAAGCGGACGCCGTCGCCGTCGCCGAGCAGCACCGGCAGCACGTACACCAGGATCTCGTCGACGAGGCCACGCTGCAGGCGCTGGGCGGCTACGTCGGCGCCGAGGATCTCCAGGTTCTTGTCGCCGGTGGCGCGGCGTGCCGTGCCGTGGCCACGGCCCTCTCGATGTCGCAGGTCAGGAAGGTGACGTCGGGGTCCGGCTCGGCGGGCGGGCGGTGGGTGAGGACGACCTGCACCCCGCCGTCGTAGTCAGTGTTCTCGTCGGACATGCGCTTGCCGACCTCGTACGTGCCCCGGCCGATGAGCATGGCGCCCGTGGCCGCCATGACCTCCGGGAACGTCACCGACGTCATGCGCTCGAAGATCCAGTCCATCGTGTGGCCGGACCGGCGATGAACCCGTCCAGGGACATCGCCCTGTTCACGGCCACTGTGCCGGTGCTCGCATCCGTCATGCGCATTTCTCCAGGCAGGTGGAGGGCCGGGGTTGCATCCTAGGTCGGTGAGCAACATCTTCTCCGGCGGCAGCCACGACCTGGACCTGTCCAATGGCGCCACCGCGGTGTTCATCGACGTGCTGATGCTGGCCGTGTCCGATCTCGCCTCCGAGGACTGGGACTTCCGCTTCGCGGCGCTGCTGACCCTGCAGGACCAGAACGTCATGGGGCGCGGTGCCGTCGGGTTCGACCTGGCGGAGTTCGACTGGGGCGCGACGGAGCGGGAACGCGCCCGCGCGAAGGACTTCGTACTGCGTGCCACCGCACTCGCGGCGAGCGGACATCGCTGGAGCGAGCTGGACTACCACCCGCCCCGCGTCCATGACTACCTGCACCGCTTCACGACCATGGTGGAGTCCTTCACCCCGCCCGCCGACAGCAGCGCCGCGCGCGGCTTCCCCGGCCCGGGCGAGGCCGCGATGGCCTCGTGCGTGCGCCACCGCGTCCTCAGCGCGCTCCCCCTCTGGGACGGCTGCTTCCTCTGCGATCGGCCGCACCAGGGCCTGTCCGGCGGAGCCATTGGCGTATCGCGACCGCGGTGACGGTGCCGTGGAACACCTGGGCGCTCTTGTCGTATCTGGTCGCGACAGCCCGGAAGTGGTTAAGGGTGGGGAGAGTCTCCCCGGTCCACGCGGTTGCCACGTCGCGGATCTCGCTCAGGAGTTCATCGATGCGGGTGCGCTGGGTGGTGATTGCTGTGTACGCGGCCTTGAGTGCGTCCTCGGCGTTCAGCGCGCGTTCACGCCAGGTCGCCTCGCGTTCGTCGTCCTGGTCGGCGAGGGTCCATGACCGGTGTTCGCCGGCTTGGGTCATCGTCGCGGAGAAGGCGCGGGAGACGTTCGCCCCGCGAGCGATGGCGGCGTGGACTCGTTGAACGGCGATGTCCGTCTTGCGACGTCGGGCTGCCAGGGCTGCGGCCGTGCGGCCTCCACCCTGAGTGCCCCCGGCCAGACGCGTTGGCGTCGGCCGGGGCGCTTGGCGTACGCCACCTCCACCCGAACGGTGAGGCGGATCACAGGCGGAGGATTATGCACATCGATCGCGGCCAGTAGATGATCTTCGGCGGGCCCGGCGGGGGCTTATGCCTTTCCGGTGATTCGGCCTTTCCGCCCCCCTGAGAGGAGGCGCCCGGCCGCCCGCAAAGGCGATTCGACAGACGAGTCGCTGATCTCACCCACAGAAGGGACATGTGAAGTGAAGTTCTCGACCGTGCGCAACAAGGCCGCGGCATCCGTCGGTGCCATCGCCCTGACCGCGTTCTGCGGCGTCATGACGGCCTCCCCCGCCCAAGCCGCCAACCCGGGCTACCGCTGCACCAACTGGAAGACGACCACCCATGGCTGGACCGCCAACTGCACCGTGACCAGCGGCAAGGCGCGCGCCATGGCGGAGTGCTACGACGGCACGTCGCACTACGGACGTTGGATGGGGCGCGGTAACTGGAAGTTCGGCATGAGCTGCGGCAAGAGCAAGCTGGGCGCCTATGACGTGGAGTGGAAGAGGGCGTAACCCCCGCCCCGCACGCTCTGCGGTACCGGCGCTCTGCGGTACCGCACTCGTGGGCCGGATGCTGTGGTCAACCACGGAATCCGGCCCACGGGTATGCGGGGGCGAGGAAGCGGAGATGGCCCGGCACCGCGCCCTGGGCGCCATGCGCCACCGACCTCGGCCGCCGAAGAGCCGATCAAGGTGGGCGAGGTACTTCTCTGCACGACTGAAGTGTCAGTGGCGGATGCCATGATCTCGGAATGGCCTCCGACTCCTTCACCATCCAGCAGGTCACGATGCCCTGTGACGTCACCCCCGAGCTTCGGCAGGCCCTTGCCGAGTGCTGGATCGAGGTCACCAACGCGGGCGGCGCGGCCGGCTTCCCCTTCCCGCCTGTCGATGCCGCCACGGTGATGCCGGCCCTCGACGGCATCATTGACCTGCTGTCCCCGGACACCAGTCGACTTCTTACGGCGACGATGGCGGACGAACTTGTGGGCTGGCTCAACGTTCGCCGCGACCGGTTCGAGCTGATCGCGCACTGGGGGACTCTGCACCACGTCCAGACCCGCCCTGCGGTACGCGGCCACGGCGTCGGGCGTGGTCTCGTGAATGAAGTGCGCAGGATCGCCCGGGACGAGATGGGCCTGGAGCAGCTGCACCTCGCCGCCCGTGGCGACGAGGGCCTGGAGGACTTCTACGGGCGGCTCGGCTGGAAGGAGATCGGTCGGTGGCCCGGCGCCCTCCGGCTTGCTCCGGGCGACGATCGCGACGATCGCGACGAGGTCCTCATGGTTCTCGCCCCCCTCTGAGCCACCTCCCTCCGGCTCCGGGCGGTCGACTGCTCGTCGATCGGACCGCCCGTTGCCGACGCCCCGGAGTCGGCCGACTCAGCTCGGGGGGATCGCGGCCTCGATGTGGGCGAGTTGGGCGGCGAGGATCTCTTCGAACGCGGCGCGGCGGTCCACCCCGAGGGGGCGGACGTCACGGGCGAAGTGCGCCAGCGCGGGGAAGCGTTCGGGGTCGGCACCGAGTACCGCGACGCGGAACAGCTCCATGCCCTGTTCGCGCTCTTCCGGGGTGATGGTGCTGACTCCGGCCTCGGAGGCGATCAACGCGGCGATGAGCACCGCGAGCCGGTGGTAGCGCGCCGGGATCTCCTCGTCGGGCAGCCCCGACTCGCGCAGGGCCTGCAGCACCTCTTCCACGACCAGCCGGGAACCGGCGCCGCCTGACGCGTACCGCCCCCAGACCGCGGCGAGCTGGGGCTGCTGGCCGAACGCCTCTCTCACGCGCAGGGCGAGGGCGGTAATGCGCTGCTTCCAGTCACCCTCGGCCCGGTAGCCGTCCATGGAGGCCAGGAGGATCCGGTCGGCGACCGCGCGCAGCAGTTCGGTCTTGCTGCGGAAGTGCCGGTAGAGACTGGAGGAATCGGTCCCCAGGGCCGCGGCCAGCTTGCGCACGCTGAACGACTCCGTGTCGCTCGTGCGCAGCAACTCCACTGCCGCATCCAGGATTTCCTCGGTCGACCAACGCCTTCGACCTGCCATTTCGCCCCTCTCGTCGGGCGCAGTCTAACTTATGCACTCGATGTTGCACGCACCGCGTGCATAATGAGGGCACATGGAGCTCACCCGAGCAGTGCGAAAGGACGCATGCTGTGAGGAACTCGCTGGATTTCGCGGCGCTGGACGCCGCCATGGAGAACGTCCACCGCGCCGGGATGCCGGGCCTGTTCGCCGAGGTGCGTGACGGCGACCAGGTCTGGCGCGGCGCAGCCGGGGTCGCCGATGTCGCCACCGGTCGCCCCGTCACCACCGACATGCGGCACCGCGTCGGCAGCGTCACCAAGACCTTCGTTGCGGCCGCGGTCCTGCAACTGGTCGAGAACGGCCGGATCGGTCTCGACACACCGATCGGCAAGTACCTTCCGAAGCTGGTTCCCGGAGAACGCGGCGACGCGATCACGGTCCGGATGCTGATCAGCCACACCAGCGGCCTCGCCGAGTACCTCCCGTACGCCTACCCCTCCTTGAAGGCGATGCCCACCATCGCGGACACCGGACCCCAGAGCCTGGACGACCACCGGCTCACCCGGTTCGACCCCACTGAACTGATCGAGATGGGGGTCACCGCACCTGCCGTCAGCGCCCCGGGCGGCAGGCCGGGGGTGTACTCCAACACCAACTACCTGCTCCTCGGCGAGCTCCTGGAAGAGGTGACCGGCACCACGGCCGAGCAGTGCATCACCCGGAACGTCATCGAGCGCGCCGGGCTCCGGGACACCGCATTCCCCGCCGGGCCGCATGTCGACGGGCCGCACTCGCAGCTCTACGAGTCGTGGTTCGGCATGATCGACCCGCCGCGCGACTACAGCGTCTTCGACATGTCATGGGCGCGGCTCGGGGGCTCGCTGATATCGACCGTCGCGGACCTCAACCGCTTCTACGGCATGCTGCTGGCCGGGGAGATCGTCAGCCCGTCGTCGCTGGCGCAGATGCAGCGCACCGGCCCGGTCGTCTCCCACGAGGGAAAGACGATCGACTACGGCCTCGGCCTGTACCCGATGGAGGATCCCGGTCAGGACACCTTCTGGGGCAATGGCGGCACGGTCTGGGGTGGTGGGGCGCTGGCCATGACCCGCAGCGACGGCAAGCGGCAGATGGCGGTCGCGGTGAACCTCCAGAGGTGGAACAGGCTCGACTCCTCCGGCAAGCCGCAGCCCCATCCCATCGACGACGCGCTTGCGACTCTTTACCGCGTGGCGATGTACGGCTGACCGTTCCGGTGTCGCCCTGCTCGGGGTGACACCGGAGTCGGGCCGTGGGGCCTCGATCACGTGCGGCCGCGCGACGGGATCAGACGGTGAGGACGAGTTTGCCCTGGAGGTGGCCGCGGTCGAGGAGCCGGTGTGCGTCGGCGACGCGTTCGAACGGGAACGTCTGCTGTACGTGGACTCGGAGCCTGCCCTGGTCGACCAGTTCGACGAGGGCGCGCAGCGCGACCGGATCGGGGTCGACGGCGATGCCGCTGAAGCGCATGCCTGCTGCCTCGTACGTGGCGATGAGCGCCGCATCGTCCTCGGCGACCGCCGTCACCAGGTGGCCGCCCGGGCGGAGTACTTCGAGCGACTGCCGGGCGGTGTCGCCGCCGATCGTGTCGAGTACGACGTCGATGTCGCGGACCGCCTCGGTGAAGTCGGCCGCCCTGTAGTCGATCACCTCGTCGGCGCCGACTTCCTCGACGAACGTCCGCTTGCTCCCGCTGGCGGTCGCGACCACGTGGGCGCCGAGCGCTTTCGCGATCTGGATCGCCACGTGGCCGACCCCGCCACCACCGCCGTGGATCAGCACGCGGTCGCCCTCGGTCACGCCGCCGAGGTCGACGAGGCCCTGCCACGCCGTCAGCCCGACCACCGGGAGCGCCGCCGCCTCGACGTGCGAGAGCGACGCCGGCTTGCGTGCCAGGTGCAACGCCGGCGCCGACACGACTTCGGCGTACGCGCTCGCCGCCCGCGGGAACAGTGGCATCCCGAACACCTCGTCGCCTGGCCTGAGCCGCCACGTCCCCGGCGCCTCCTCGACCACGCCGCTGATGTCCCAGCCGAGGGTGAACGGCGGTGGGCCGATCAGCGGGAACTCACCGGCGCGCAGGCGTGCTTCCAGCGGGTTCAGCCCGATCGCCTTGACGCGGACCAGGACCTCGGTCGGGAGGGCCTGGGGCTCGGGCACGTCCACAAGGGTGAGGACCTCGGGACCGCCGAGGACCTGCTGGGTGATGGCTCGCATGACTCTCCTGGCTTGGGAATGGGGGGGAGAAACCAGGCTAGGAATGCGCTAGGAACCAGCAGGTGCCTGTGGCGCGGGTACCTTGGGCGCCATGAGCGGTTTCGGTCCCGGGGATCCCTTTCTCGCCGACTGTCCGGCGCGGATGGCGGTCGAGCTGATCGCCGACACATGGACGGTGGTCGTGCTCTACGGCCTCAGCAAGGGCCCGCTGCGCCATGGCGAGTTGGTCGAGGTGATCGGCGGCATCTCCCGCAAGATGCTCACCCAGACGCTCCGCCGGCTCCAGGCGCACGGACTCGTCCACCGCCGCGCACATGCCGAGGTGCCGCCCCGCGTCGAGTACGAACTCACCCCGCTCGGGGCGACGCTGATCGATCCGATCCACATGCTGACCGAGTGGGCGAGGGCGAACGGCGACGCGGTGCTCGACGCGCTCGACGCCGACCCCGAACCGGTCACCCATAGCGGCTGAGGCCCCCGCGGCTCCCTGCGGACGAGCGGCGAGCCGGAACCTGCCCCTGCCCGGATACGCCGACGCCTGCGACGACACCGTCAGGCGAGGTGGTCGGTGACGCGCCGGAGTACGGAGACCGCCGTCGCGTACTCCTCGTCCGTGATGTCGCCGAGGAGCTCCGCGCGTACCCGGCCCATGTGTTCCTTCGCCGTCGCAAGGCCCTCGTGGCCCCGTTCCGTGAGGGTCAGCCGGCCGTCCGCGCCGACGCCGAGCCAGCCCCGGTGCACGAGAGCGTCGGCGCCGTGGACGATCACCTGGGGGCCCATGCCGTAGGGCACGTCCAGGGCGCGGATCTCCTCCCTGGTGAGGCCGTGCTCGGCCCGGACGATGTTGTTGAGCGCCCACCACTGGGGCTGAGTCAGGTCGATGCGCGCCAGGACGGCCTGCGAGTGTCGCAGGATCGCCTCGGTGGCGCGCCAGGCAACCAGCGCGATCGGCCGCTGGTCGAGCGTGGTGGCGTCATTCTGCGGGGTGCTTGTGGTCGTCATGATCGCGAAGCTAGGACCTCAAGTTCAGTTGAGGTCAAGGCGACAGGTTTCCGATCAATCTCCGGACCACCGCCTCATGTAAGTCCGAGGCCGGCTGACGGCAACTCAACCGTGGGGCTGACGACAGGGGTGGTGCGCGCACCTACCATCCCCCGATGCAGGTGAGATCAGTGCCGTCCGTGCGCCTTCAGCGGGTCGTCCACGCCGTGCTCGCCGTCGGGGTCGCGGTGAGCGGAAGCGTCGCGGGGCACGTGTATCACCCCGAGGGGTGGGAGCCGTTCGACGTATGGGCGTACCTGCTCACCGGTCTGGTCGCGCTGCCCCTGGCGTTGTGCCGCTCGGCCCCCGTCGCGGCCCTCGCCGTCTCCTGCGCGGCGTACGCCGGGTATCTCGCGCTCGGCTACCAGCCCTCGCTGAACTGGTGGGCTCCGATGATCGCCCTGGTGAGCGTGGCTTCGGTGCGCGCGCCACGCGTGTCGTTGGCCTCGTCCTCGCTGACCGGCGCCGTGATCCTGTACAGCGGGGTGTGCGGGCGCCTCCCGACGGCCTTGGTCCTCGCCCAGGGGATTCTCCTCCCGGCGATCGCCCTGGCCTTCGGGCACGCGCTGCGCCTGGTCGCGCAGCGCAATCGTGAACTGCGGCGGCTGAGCGAGCAGTTGGCGAACGAGCAGGCGGCGCACGCGCGCACCGCCGTACTCGGCGAGCGGGTCCGCATCGCCCGCGAACTGCACGACGTCGTCGCCCACCACCTGTCGGCCATCTCCGTGCAGGCCGGCCTGGCCGCGTACGTCTTCCACAGCGACGGCGCGACGGCACGGTCGGCCCTGTCCGCCGTGGCCGACTCCAGCCGGGAGGCCCTGGACGAGCTGCGGCGCCTGCTGTCGATGCTGCGCGTGGACGACATCGGTGACGAGCAAGGGGGTGGCGCGCCGCGGCACGCTCCGCCCGGGCTCAGCCGCGTCGGCGAGCTCGCCGAACGGCTCGAAGCGGCCAACGTCAGTGTCACCGTCCGCACCCAGGGCACCGTCCGGAAGCTGGCCCTGGGCCCGGACCTGTGCGCGTACCGCGTCGTCCAGGAGGCCTTGACCAACGTGGTCAAGCACGCGGCGCCCACCAGCGCGTACGTACACATCACCTATGAGCCGGACCACGTGACGGTCGCCGTACGCGACGACGGCAGGGCGCGCGGCGACGGCCGTGAACCAGCCATTTCGGCGCCGGAGAGCGGGTACGGCTTGATCGGGATGCGGGAACGGGCGAGCCTCTGTGGGGGTTCGCTGTCCGCGGGGCCGCGGCGCGAAGGGGGGTACGAAGTCCGGCTCACCCTTCCGACCAGCGCCGCGCCGCCGGTGCCTGCCGCACCGGACGGCGGCGAACCGTAAGGGGGGAGCTCGTACATGACCAGTGTTCTCGTTGTCGACGACCAGGATCTGATCCGGGCGGGAGTGGCCGCGCTGGTGCGTGCCACGCCCGGTTTCACGTCCGTCATGGAGGCCGCGGACGGTGAAGAGGCGGTGGCCCTGGCCGAGCAGCACCGGCCCGACGTGGTGCTCATGGACGTCCGGCTGCCCGGCATCAGCGGGCTCACCGCGGCGGAGCGCATCCTCGCCCTGGACCTCGCTCCCTCACCGCGTGTCATCGTCCTCACCACGTTCGACGTGGACGAGTACGTGTACGACGCGCTGCGCATCGGCGCCTGTGGCTACCTCCTCAAGGACACCCCGCCGCAGCGCCTGCTCGGCGCCATCGCCACCATCGCCGGTGGCGACGCGCTGTTCGCGCCGACGGTCGTGCGCCGCCTCATCGAGGCGTACACACCCCGTTCAGGTGCCGCGCTGCGCCGTCCCGAGCAGTTGGCCGAGCTCACCGCGCGTGAACTCGACGTTCTCACCCTGGTGGCACGCGGCCTCACCAATGATGAGATCGCCGCCGAGCTCTTCCTCAGCGAAGGCACCGTGAAGACGCATCTGCACCGCATCATGTCCAAGCTCGACCTCAAGAGCCGCGCCCAGGCCGTGGTCGTCGCCTACGAGAGCGGGCTCGTGGTGCCGGGTTCCGCGTCGGGCCCGTCCGGCCGTCCGACGCCGGGCAGCTGAGCCGCCCACCTGCCACCCGCCAACTGCCGCCCAGGTTTACCCCAGTTACGTGCTCGGTTGACAAGCAACATCTAACCCACGCATGACGCGAACCATGCGGTCCGTCTCCTAGGTTCTCGTGTCGACCACACAACCGGAAAGCAAGGGGGAAACACATGGCAGGCACGAAGAGTCGCGTCGCCGTCGCGGCGGCAGGCGGGGTGCTCATGCTCGTCACGGGCGTGGGCACGGCCGAGGCGGGATCGGGGGCGCCGGCAGCCTCGCGCTTCGCCGAGCAGGCCGAGTCCGCGCACCTGACCAGTGCGCAGACCACGGCGCTGCAGGCGGACGTGGACCGCTACCTGACGAAGATGGGCGGGACCCAGGTCGCGCTCAACAAGATCGACCTCAACGGCAAGGGTGAGGTCCTCGTCGCACTCAAGGGCGAGGCCCACCCGCGCGACTTCGCCTCGGGCGACGGGACGCGCATCGCCGCCGACCCGTGCAGGACCGGGCCGGTGTCCGGGATCTTCTGCGCCTACCAGCGCGACAACTTCGCGGGCACCAGGATCGACATGGTCACGTGCAATGAGCGGTACTACGTGTCCACCTGGGGCAGGGGCGGCTCCTGGATCAATGACCAGACCCACAGGCCGAAGCGCGAGGCCCAGATGTACAACCCCAGCGGCAGGCTGATCTACACGACGCCGCCCCCGTACAGCTCGGACGCCCACGGCGACTGGAACCCCGTCCGGTACGTGATCCCCTGCCGCTAGCAGGCCCCTCCACACAGCGGCACCCCCGGTCCGACCTCGGACCGGGGGTGCCGCGCCGTACCAGCAGCCGCAGCCGCTTCTCGGACAACGGCGGGGAACCCGTCGCCTGCTCAGCGCAGCGTGCGGACGAACACATCCCCGATCAGGTTCGTGTCGTCGGGGACCAGGCCGGGGTGGTAGGAGTCGAAGACGGCCGTCGACTCGTCCGCGCTCAGCGCCGCTCGCCCCACGGTCACGGGCTTGCCGTCCTGCCCCGGTGACAGCAGTTCCTCGTGCCCGGTGCGCGGGTCGCGCAGGACGAGACCCAGTGTGCCGCGGTCCGCGTCCGCCGTGTTCAGGAGGACCTTGGAGCCGTCCGCCGACAGAGCCGACAGGAGGGTGAGGTCGGTGCGGGCGTGGCCGTCGTAGCGCTGGAGCATGCCGGTGCGCAGATCGCGGACGAAGGCGTTCCAGGACGTGCTGGTATCGCCGTTGGGATCGTCCCCGGGGACCAGGTTGGTGGCCACCGAACTGAAGCCGACCTTGGAACCGTCGGCGCTCAGCACCGGACCGACCGCCGACCGGTCGGCGGGCGCGCCGTCGTGGGTGACGTCAGCCTGCACGGTCTTCCCGCTCACCCGGTCGTACACCAGGATGTCGCCCTTGTCGTCGTCGGACGGCCCCGAGTAGCCCTCCAGATAGGCCACCTTGCGGCCGTCGGCGCTCATCGACACTTGCTCGCACCCGCCGTCGGAGGAGCGGCTGACCCGCCGCACCTGCTGCGTCGAGCGGTCAAGGAGCATGATCCGGCAGGCGGACGCGCCGCCGTCGTCGGCGGTGGACCGGGCCGTGAAGGCGACGTACCGTCCGTTCGCGCTGATCGGGGCCAGGCCGTGCGAGACGCGGTAGCCCCCGTCCAGCGCGGGCGCCAGGCGTTCGCTCCGCCCGGTGCGCAGGTCCAGGAGGTGGACGGAGTACGTGAGCGTCGTCGGCGACCACGAGGTGAAGGTCAGATGGCGCCCCGACGCGGACAGTTGCGGTGCGTGGGTCGACTCGCCCGGCACCACCACGCGCTGGAGCGGTGCGCCGGGAGCCGTCCGGTAGTAGACGCTGGTCCGCACGTCCGTACCGGGCACCAGGTTGGTCGCCGACGACATGAAGGCCACGACGCGTCCGTCCGCGCTGACCACCGGATCCACCGAGTGGTGGTTGCCGCCGGTGCCGTCAGGGGCCACGCTGATCCGTTCGGTGCGCGGGGTCCGGTCGCCGCCCGCGGCTCCCGCGGGCCAGGCCAGGCCGGTGAGGGCGGCCGCCAGGACGGCGGTCACGGACACACGTATGGACACACGTAAGGCAGGTCTCATGCGATGGCTCCCCCTTCGGGCACACGACGGCCGCAACCGCCCAGCACCCCCTTGCCCCCGCCCTGCGCGGAGGACTCACGCGATCAAAGCGCGGGGTCCGCCCAAGGTCAATGCGTTCACGCCCGTGGGGGGGGGGGTTTTAGGGGCCGGGGGTCCCCCCCGCAACCACCAACCCCCCCCCCAGGGCGCGCGCCCACCCCCCCA
>NZ_JBHYJH010000011.1:0-92017 GCF_042740445.1 Streptomyces sp. NPDC059003
GAGGGCGAGGCGCGCAGCGCCGGAGAGAAGGGGGTCTGGGGGCGGAGCCCCCAGGAGGATCAGCTCGCGTCGCGGTCGTGGTACGTGCGGCGCGTGTGCTCCGTGTGCGCCCGCATCACGGCCGTCGCCCGGGCCTCGTCACGCGCGGCGATCGCCGCGATGAGCTCCCGGTGCTCGATCCACGACTGGATCCCCCGCTGCCGGGCCACCGGCGTGTAGTACCAGCGGACCCGCCGGTCCACCTGCCCGGCGAGCTCCGCGAGGACCACGTTGCCCGCGAGCTCCATCACCTTGGCGTGGAACGCCGCATTCGTGGCGACGACGAGGTCCACGTCGCCGTCACCGACGGCGGCCTCCCCCTTGGCGCACAGCTCTTCGAGGGCGGCGATGCCCGCCGTACCGGCGTTGGCGGCGGCGAGCCGCGCGGCCTCGGCCTCCAGGAGGGTGCGGACGGTGAGGAGCTGGTCGGCCTCCTCCTCCGTCGGCTCGTGCACGAACGCGCCCTGGGCGGGGCGCAGGTCCACCCAGCCCTCGGTGTTGAGCCGCTGCAGCGCCTCGCGCACGGGCTGGCGCGACACTCCGAGGTGCCCGGCGAGCTCGCTCTCGACGAGGTGCTGGCCGGGGCGCAGGGCGCGCGTCGTGATGAGTTCGAGCAGCGCCTCGTAGACCCGTTCGCGCAGCGGGCCCGGCCGTTCCAGCTTGGGCACCGTCCCCTGCGGCAGTCCTGCGGACAACATCCCGCCCCCCTCACATTGGCTTTTGTCTACAGTTTACCGAGCAGGGCGGTGAGTACCAGGGGGAGTTGAGGGAGTCTCGAGCCCCAGGCCACCGGGTCACGGGCAGCGCACCACCTGCCCCGCGTACGACAGGTTCCCGCCGAAGCCGAAGAGCAGCACCGGGTCGCCCTTGCTGATCTCGCCCCGCTCCACCAGCTTGGACAGGGCGAGCGGCACCGACGCGGCCGAGGTGTTGCCGGAGTCCACGACGTCCCGGGCGACAACGGCGTTGACGGCGCCGATGCGGTCCGCGAGCGGCTCGACGATGCGCAGGTTGGCCTGGTGCAGGACGACCGCGGCGAGGTCGGCGGGCGCGAGCCCGGCGCGCTCGCAGGCGGCGCGGGCGAGCGGCGGCAGCTGCGTGGTCGCCCAGCGGTACACGCTCTGGCCCTCCTGGGCGAACCGCGAAGGCACCCCCTCGATGCGCACGGCGTGCCCCATCTCGGGCACCGATCCCCACAGCACCGGGCCGATCCCCGGCTCCTCGTCGTCGCCGCACGCCTCGACGACGGCCGCACCCGCCCCGTCGCCGACCAGAACGCACGTGGTCCGGTCCGTCCAGTCGGTGACGTCGGACATCTTGTCGGCGCCGATGACGAGCGCCCGGCTCGCGGCCCCGGCCCGCACGGCGTGGTCGGCGGTGGCGAGGGCGTGCGTGAAGCCCGCGCAGACGACGTTGACGTCCATCGCGGCGGGCGAGGGCAGGCCGAGCCGGGCGGCGACCCGGGCGGCCATGTTCGGCGAGCGGTCGACGGCCGTGGACGTGGCGACGATCACCAGGTCGACGGAGGCGGGCGCCCGGCCGGCCGCGGCGAGCGCCTTGGCGGCGGCGTGCGCGGCGAGCTCGTCGACGGGCTCCTCGGGGCCCGCGATGTGCCGGGTGCGGATGCCGACCCGCGAGCTGATCCACGCGTCGCTGGTGTCGACCATGCCCGCGAGCTCGTCGTTCGTGAGCACCTTGGCGGGCTGGTAGTGGCCGACGGCGGCGATGCGTGAGCCGGGCATGGGCGGATCCCCTCGTGCTGGAAGTACGGGACCGTCCAGTCTGGTCAGCGACTCACGGGTAGCAGGTGAGGTGAAGTGACAGGATTGGGGCGCCTGGTTTGGATGCTTCTCATCATCGCGTCACCCGGTGAAGAGCTGTTTGGCCTTGTGTACGAGTTCGTACAGGCCGTAGGCGAGGGGCAGCCCCACCCACAGCCAGGCCCCCGCGATCAGACCTCTGCGGCGGGGGGACGCGGCCCCCTCACCGGCCTGCGGGCTCCCGCCGGGGCGTGGGCTCTCACTGGGGCGCGGGCTCGGCGGCCTCGTCATCGGCTGCCTCCTTCGGGTCGTCCGGGGCGGGCACGTGGTGGCGGGGGTGTACGGGGCGTACGAGCTCGTTGGCGACGAATCCGATCACGAGCAGGCCGATCATGATCGAGAGGGACGCGCCGTAGAGCCCCGGCCCCTCCTTCCCCGCCTCCTCCTGGTGGTCGGCCACCCAGTTCACGATCAGCGGCCCGAGGACCCCGGCCAGGGACCAGGCGGTCAGGAGGCGGCCGTGGATGGCGCCGACCTGGTAGGTGCCGAAGAGGTCCTTCAGATACGCGGGGATCGTCGCGAAGCCGCCGCCGTAGAAGGAGAGGATCACCAGGGCGCAGATCACGAAGAGCGGCTTGGAGTCGTCGCCGACGCGGGCGATGAGCAGATACATGAGCGCCCCGGCGCCGAGGTAGAGGCGGTAGACGTTCTTGCGGCCGATGCGGTCGGACGCGGACGACCAGCCGATGCGGCCCGCCATGTTCGCGGCGGACAGCAGGGCGACGAAGCCGGCCGCGGCGGACGCGGAGACCGGTGTCGTGGTGCCCGCGAAGAAGTCGGTGATCATCGGGGCGGCCTTCTCCAGGATGCCGATGCCCGCGGTGACGTTCATGCACAGGACGACCCACAGGCACCAGAACTGCGGCGTGCGGATCGCCTGCCGCGCGGACACCTGCGGGCCGTCGAGCGCTCCCGGGCCGCCCGCCCTCCGCGCCCCTTCCGTGCGCGGCACCCGCACCAGGAGCACCCCGAGCGCCATGAAGACCGCGTACGAAAGACCGTGCACGAGGAAGGCGAGGGCGATGCCGGAGGAGTCCGAGCCGAACGACTCCAGCATCCGCGCCGACCACGGTGAGGCGATGAGCGCGCCGCCGCCGAAGCCCATGATCGCGATGCCGGTGGCCATGCCGGGACGGTCGGGGAACCACTTGATCAGCGTGGACACGGGCGAGATGTAGCCGATGCCGAGCCCGATGCCGCCGACGAAGCCGTAGCCGAGGACGATCAGCCAGTACTGTCGGGTCGCGGCGCCGAGCGCGGCGAGCAGGAAGCCGGACGAGAAGCAGACGAGGGCGACGGACATCGCCCAGCGCGGGCCGTTGCGCTCCACGAGCGTGCCGCCGAACGCGGCGGACAGGCCGAGCATGACGATGCCGAGCTGGAACGGCAGCGCGCTCTGCGTGCCGCTCAGGTCGAGCGCGGACTCCAGGGGTGGCTTGAAGACGCTCCAGGCGTAGGCCTGGCCGATGGAGAGGTGCACCGACAGGGCGGCGGGCGGGACCAGCCAGGGGGTACCTCCCGCCCGAGCGGAGCCGAGGGTGGGGGAGGCTCCAGCGGGTGGCGCTACGGGGGGCCTCATGATCCCGAACGTTAGGAACCCGGCGGGGACTTGGGAAGAGGGCCCGCGTCAACTCGCCGACCGTATGCCGCCATGCGTCGACCGTATGCAATGTCGTGCGCGACCCCTTGCTGGCCCAACTTCCATACTGTAGACAGTATTCCATCTGGAGAGACCATGAGCCACTGAGCCCGCTCCGCCTCTCCGCACAGCCCGTCGGAATCCTCGACCGAACGGAGCGCCCCATCGTGAGAGTCGCAGTCCTGGGCGCCGGCGCGATCGGCGCCTATGTCGGCGCCGCCCTCCACCGCGGCGGCGCCGACGTCCACCTCGTCGCCCGCGGACCGCACTTGGCGGCCATGCGGCGGCACGGGGTCCGGGTCCTGAGCCCGCGCGGCGACTTCACCGCGCACGCCCACGCCACCGCGGACCCGGCCGACGTCGGCCCCGTCGACTTCGTCTTCCTCGGCCTGAAGGCCACCTCGTACGCGGCGTGCGGGCCGCTCGTCGCACCGCTCCTCAAGGACGGCACGGCGGTGGTCGCGGCCCAGAACGGCATCCCCTGGTGGTACTTCCACCGGCACGGCGGCCCGCACGACGGCCACCGCCTCCAGAGCGTGGACCCCGGCGGCGCGGTCAGCGCGGTGCTCGCGCCCCGGCGTGCGGTCGGCTGCGTGGTGTACGCGGCGACGGAGCTCGCGGAGCCGGGCGTCGTACGACACCTGGAAGGCACCCGCTTCTCCATCGGCGAGCCGGACCGCGGCAGCTCCGCACG
This sequence comes from Streptomyces sp. NPDC059003, assembly GCF_042740445.1. Taxonomy (NCBI): domain Bacteria; kingdom Bacillati; phylum Actinomycetota; class Actinomycetes; order Kitasatosporales; family Streptomycetaceae; genus Streptomyces; species Streptomyces sp. NPDC059003. The sequence goes on from NZ_JBHYJH010000011.1 coordinate 4,193, forward strand.
GTGTCGCGCCTTCAGCGAGGCGATGCGCGCGGGCGGCCTGAAGTGCCCCGTGGAGCCGGACGTCCGCGCCGACATCTGGATCAAGCTGCTCGGCAACATCTCCTTCAACCCGATCAGTGCGCTCGCCCGCGCCACGATGCGCGAGATGTGCCTGCACGGCGGCACCCGGCGCGTCATCGAGATCATGATGGCCGAGACGCTCGCGGTGGCCGCGGCCCTCGGCTGCGAGCCGGACATCTCCATCGAGCGGCGGCTCGCGGGCGCCGAGCGCGTCGGCGACCACCGCACCTCGACCCTCCAGGACCTGGAGCGCGGCAAGCCGCTCGAACTCGACGTGCTGCTCGCCGCCGTGGTGGAGCTCGCGGAGATCACCGGCGTGCGCGTGCCGACGCTGCGCACCGTGCACGCGCTCGCGGACCTGCTCGCCCACGGCACGAGGAGCGCGGCATGAACGACCGCAGGAGCACCCGGGCCCGGGGCCGCGCCCCGAAGTCGTACACCCGCCTGACCCGGCCGCTGGTCCGGGACAGCCGCGACGAGCCCCTGCGCGCGGCCGGTTGGGACGAGGCCCTGGACCGGGCGGCCGACGGCTTCCGGCGCGCCCGCGACGCGCACGGCCCGGACGCCTTCGCCCTGCTGTCCTGCGCCCGCGCCACCAACGAGATGAACTTCGTCGCGCAGAAGTTCGCCCGCGTCGTCATGGGCACCCACAACGTCGACTCCTGCAACCGCACCTGCCACGCGCCGAGCGTCGCGGGCCTGACCGCCGCGTTCGGCTCCGGCGGCGGCACGTCCTCGTACGAGGAGGTCGAGCACACCGACCTCATCGTGATGTGGGGCTCCAACGCCCGCTTCGCGCACCCGATCTTCTTCCAGCACGTCCTGAAGGGCATCCGGGGCGGCGCCCGGATGTACGCCGTCGACCCGCGCCGCACCTCGACCGCCGAGTGGGCCGACGGCTGGCTCGGCCTGAACGTCGGCACGGACATCCCGCTCGCGCACGCCGTGGCCCGCGAGATCATCGCGGCCGATCTGCACAACAAGGCGTTCGTGGAGCGGGCGACGACCGGCTTCGAGGAGTTCAAGGCGCTCGTCGAGCCCTGGACCCCCACCCTCGCCGAGAAGGTCACCGGGGTCCCGGCGGCGGCGATCCGCGAGCTCGCGCACGCCTACGCGACCGCCGAGCGCGCCCAGCTGTGCTGGACCCTCGGCATCACCGAGCACCACAACGGCACCGACAACGTCCGGGCACTGATCAATCTGGCGCTGCTCACCGGCCACGTCGGGCGGTACGGCGCCGGGGTGCAGCCGCTGCGCGGCCAGAACAACGTCCAGGGCGGCGGCGACATGGGCGCGATCCCCAACCGCCTGCCCGGCTTCCAGGACATCCTCGACGAGGAGAGCCGGGCCAAGTTCGAGCGCGCCTGGGGCACGGCCCTGCCGCCGCGGTACGGGCTGACGCTCACCGAGATGTTCGAGGCCATGGCGGACGGCGCGCTGCGCGCGGTGTACTGCATCGGCGAGAACCCCGCCCAGTCCGAGGCCGACAGCGAGCAGGCGGTACGCCGCCTCGCCGCCCTCGACCACCTGGTGGTCCAGGACATCTTCCTGACGCGGACCGCCGAGATGGCCGACGTGGTGCTGCCCGCGACGGCCGCGTGGGCGGAGACCGACGGCACGACGACGAACAGCGAGCGCCGGGTGCAGCGGGTGCGCGCGGCCCTGCGGCCGCCCGGCGAGGCGCGCGCGGACATCGCCATCCTCTGCGAGGTCGCCGCCCGCCTCGGCCACGACTGGAAGTACGCCGACGCGCAGGCCGTCTGGAACGAGCTGCGGTCCCTGTCCCCCGACCACTTCGGCATGACGTACGACCGCCTGGAGCGGCACCACGGCCTCCAGTGGCCCTGCCCCGACCTCGCCGCGCTGCCGTCCGGCTTCCTGCACGCCCGCCTCTGGGAGACCGACCCGCGCCTGCGCGGACGCCCCGCCCCCTTCGGCCTCGTCGAGCACGACCCGCCCGTGGACCTCACGGACGAGTCGTTCCCGCTGCGCCTGACGACCGGACGGCGCCTGGACTCGTACAACACCGGGGTGCAGAGCGGGAGTTTCGCCTCTCCGCTGCGGCGCGGCGAGTACGTCGAGCTGTGCCCGGAGGACGCGGAGCGGTACGGCGTCGTGGTGGGCGAACAGGTGCGGGTGGCCTCGCGGCGGGGCGCGGTGGTCGCGCCGGTGTGGGTGGACCCGGGCCTGCGCCCCGGGCTCGCCTTCATGACCATGCACTTTCCGGACGAGGTGGACACCAACCGGCTGACGATCGAGGCCAATTGCCCGATCGCGGGCACCGCCGAGTTCAAGGCGTCGGCGATACGCATCGAGAAGATGGGGGTGGCGTCGGGTGGACCTGCGCTTCGGTGACGGCGAGCCGACCGACGAGGAGCGCGCCGCGGTCGACGCGGTGCTCGGGCCGCCGGCCTCCGCGTGGGAGGGCGCGGGCGAGCGGGCCGACGTGGAGCTGCGGTGGGCGCGGGGTGGGCGGGCGGCCCGTGAGCGGCGGGATCTGCTGCTTCCGGCGCTGCACGCCGTCAACGACCGCGTCGGCTGGCTCAGCGAGGGCGCCCTCGCCTATCTCTGCCGGCGGCTCGTGGTGCCGCCTGCCGAGGCGTACGGGGTGGCGACGTTCTACTCCCTGTTCTCGGTGCGGGAGCGGCCGCGGACGGTGGTGCGGGTGTGTACGGATCTCGTCTGTGCGGGGCGGGGGGCGGAGGCGCTGTGCGACGGGGTGCGGGGCCGGTTCGAGGGTTCGGGGGAGGTGGCCGTCGAGCGGAGTCCCTGCCTGGGGCTGTGCGAGCGGGCACCTGCGGTCCTGACGGTGCGGGCGGGCGGGCCTTCGCGGGGCGCCCCAGTCCCACCCCTTCCCGAAACTAGGGGCTCCGCCCCTAGGACCCCTTCTTTCCGGCGCTGCGCGCCTCGTCCTCAAACGCCGGACGGGCTGGATTCTTCAGCCCCTCCTGGGGGCTACGCGGCAGCGGTCACCGCCCCCGCCACCCCCACCACCGTCACCCACACCGCCCTCTCCCCCGACACCGCCCCCGCCGAGCCCGCCCCCGCCCACGCCGTCCCCCAGACCGGCTCCCCCGACCTGATCCTGCTGCGCCGCGTCGGCACGGTCGACCCGGCCTCCCTGGACGACTACCGGGCCACCGGCGGCTACACGGCCCTGCGCAGGGCCTTCGCCATCGGCCCGGCGGCGGTCATCCGCGAGGTGACGGACTCCGGCCTCCTCGGCCGCGGCGGCGCCGCGTTCCCGACCGGACGCAAATGGCAGGCCACGGCCACCCGGCCCGAGCACCCGCACTACGTGGTGTGCAACGCCGACGAGTCGGAACCCGGCACGTTCAAGGACCGCGTCCTGCTGGAGGGCGACCCGTTCGCGCTGGTGGAGGCGATGACGATCGCGGGGTACGCGGTGGGGGCGCGCCGCGGCTACCTGTATCTGCGCGGCGAGTACCCCCGCGCCCTCAGAACCCTGGAGCACGCCCTCGCCCGGGCCAGGGCGCGTGGACTGCTCGGGGACGACATCCTCGGGCACGGGTTCTCCTTCGACATCGAGATCCGCCGCGGCGCGGGCGCGTACATCTGCGGCGAGGAGACCGCCCTGTTCAACTCCATCGAGGGGTACAGGGGCGAGCCCCGCTCCAAGCCGCCGTTCCCCGTCGAGAAGGGCCTGTTCGGCGCGCCGACGGCGGCCAACAACGTGGAGACGCTGGTCAATGTCCTGCCGATCCTCACCCTGGGCGCCGCCGCGTACGCCGCCATCGGCACTCCTCAGTCGACGGGGCCGAAGCTGTTCTGCGTGTCCGGGAGCGTGGCCAGGCCCGGCGTCTACGAGCTGCCCTTCGGCGCCACGCTCGGCGAACTGCTCGCGCTCGCCGGGAAGCCGGACGACCTGCGGGCCGTCCTGCTCGGCGGCGCGGCGGGCGGCTTCGTGCGCCCGGACGAGCTGGACATCCCGCTGACCTTCGAGGGCACGCGGGAGGCGGGCACCACGCTCGGCTCCGGCGTGGTCCTCGCGCTCGACGGCTCCGTGCCGCTCCCCCGCGTCCTGCTGCGCATCGCCGCGTTCTTCCGGGACGAGTCGTGCGGGCAGTGCGTGCCGTGCCGCGTCGGCACCGTACGGCAGGAGGAAGCCCTGCACCGCATCCGCACGCGGACGGGCGCCGCGGCCGCCGACGACATCGCGCTCCTGCGGGACGTCGGGCAGGCCATGCGGGACGCCTCGATCTGCGGCCTCGGCCAGACCGCGTGGAACGCGGTGGAGTCCGCCATCGACCGACTGGGGGTCTACTCGTGACCGCGATTCCGCTCGGGCCGCCGCGCCGCCTCGTGGAGTTCACGCTCGACGGCGAGCCCGCCCGCGTCCCCGAAGGCGCGACGGTCCTCGACGCGTGCCGGGCCGCGGGCAAGGACGTGCCGACGCTCTGCGAGGGCGACACGCTGCGGCCGAAGAACGCCTGCCGCGTGTGCGTCGTGGAGGTCGAGGGCGGGCGCACCCTCGCCCCGGCCTGCTCGCGCCGCGCCGAACCCGGCATGACCGTCCGCACCGACACCGAACGCACCCGGCACAGCCGCAGGCTCGTCCTGGAACTGCTCGCCTCGTCCGTCGACTTGTCGACCACGCCCCGCGTCGCCGCCTGGCTGGCCCAGTACGGGGCGCGGCCCGGCCGCTTCGGCCCGGACGCGGCCCGCCTCGACGAGTCGCCCAAGGTCGACAACGACCTGTACGTGCGCGACTACGACAAGTGCATCCTCTGCTACAAGTGCGTGGACGCCTGCGGCGAGCAGTGGCAGAACACGTTCGCCATCTCCGTCGCGGGCCGCGGCTTCGACGCCCGCGTCGCGGTCGAGCACGACGCCCCGCTGACCGACTCGGCGTGCGTGTACTGCGGCAACTGCGTGGAGGTGTGCCCGACGGGCGCGCTCAGCTTCACGTCGGAGTTCGACATGCGGGCCGCCGGGACCTGGGACGAGTCCGCGCAGACCGAGACGACGACCGTGTGCGCGTACTGCGGAGTCGGCTGCAACCTCACGCTGCACGTGCAGGACAATGAGATCGTGAAGGTCACCTCGCCGCACGACAGCCCGGTGACCCACGGCAACCTGTGCATCAAGGGCCGCTTCGGCTACCAGCACGTACAGAACCGCGAGAGCAAGCACGAGGGTTGATCATCATGGGACGAGTCACGGAGCGGCGCCGCGTCCTCCGCATCCGCGACGGCGTCGTCAGCGAGCGTCCCGACACGCTCGTCGCCGAGGAGCCGCTGGAGATCCGCCTCAACGGCAAGCCGCTCGCGATCACCATGCGCACCCCGGGCGACGACTTCGCGCTCGCGGCCGGATTCCTGGTCAGCGAGGGCGTCCTCGGCGCCGCGGACGAGCTGCGGAACATCGTGTACTGCGCCGGGGCAACGGCGGACGGCTCCAACACGTACAACGTCGTGGACGTGACCACCGCCCCCGGCGTCGTCATCCCCGACATCACGCTGGAGCGGAACGTCTACACGACGTCGTCGTGCGGCCTGTGCGGCAAGGCCAGCCTGGACGCGGTGCGCACGACGGCCCGCTGGCCCATCACGGACGGGGACGCGCCGGTCCGCCTCACCCCCGGGCTGCTCGCCGCCCTGCCCGACCGGCTGCGCGCCGCCCAGCGGGTCTTCGACCGGACCGGCGGCCTGCACGCGGCCGCGCTGTTCACCGAGGACGGCGAACTCCTCGACATACGCGAGGACGTGGGCCGCCACAACGCCGTCGACAAGCTCGTCGGCCGCGCCCTGCAGTCCGGCCGCCTGCCCCTGGCCCGGACCATCCTGCTCGTGTCGGGCCGCGCCTCCTTCGAGCTCGCCCAGAAGGCCGTGATGGCGGGCATCCCGGTGCTGGCCGCGGTGTCCGCGCCGTCCTCGCTCGCCGTCGACCTGGCCGCCGAGACCGGCCTGACCCTGGTGGGCTTTCTGCGCGGCGCCTCCATGAACGTGTACGCGGGCGAGCACCGCGTTGCCCTGCGGGCTGCGGCCGACGTGGGGTGACCCGTGCCCGCGGGCACGGTGGCCGGGCCCCGGCCGGCGGGGAGCGCCCCCTGCGCCGGGCGGGGCCTAGGCACGGCCCGGCTTGTGCGGGGGCATCGCGCTGCGCGCTCGTCCTCAAACGCCGGACGGGCTTGATTCTGCCGCTGCGGGCTCAGCCCCCGCTCATCACTCGGTTCAGCAGGGCCACGAACTGTTCCCGCTCCTCCTCCGTCAGCGGTGCGAGGAGTTCGGCGTTCGCCTTCTGGGCGGCGCGTGCGCAGCGGCGTAGCGTGCGGTGGCCCTTCTCCGTGATCGTGACCGCGTTCTTGCGGCGGTCCTTGGGGTCCGGCTCTCGGACGACGTAGCCCTCCTCCTGGAGGTCGTTGAGGACGCCGACCATGTCCTTGGGGTCGAGCGAGACGCTGCGGCCGAGCTCGGCCTGGGCCACGGGACCCTGGTCGGCCACGGCGGACAGGACCACGTGGTGCCACATCTTCATGCCCTCCGCGGCCAGGGCGTCGGCGACCAGGGCGCGGCCGCGGGCGGCGGCGCGGCCGAGGAGCCAGCTGGGCAGCGTGCGGATGGTGGAGGGGGCGGACGGCGTCTCGGTCATGGGAAGAGCCTAACCGAGAATCATTGGGGATCCCATCGTTGGACTTCCCCATGAATGTGTGTTTATCGTTGGACGTCCCAACGGTTGCGCCCCAAGGAGGCACTCGTGCGTCGTGTCCGGTACGAACACAGCGGCGGCCCCGAAGTCCTGCGGCTCGAAGAGGCCCCGGTACCGACGCCCGGACCCGGCGAGCTCCTCGTGCGCGTCGCCGCCGTCGGCGTGACCCTGCCCGTCGTCCGCAAGGTGCGCGAGCCCCGCGAGCCGATACCCCTCGGCGGCGAGGTCGCGGGCGAGGTGGCCGGACTCGGCGACGGCGTCACCGGCTTCACGGTCGGCGACCGCGTCACGGGGCTCGTCTTCGGCCACGGTTACGCGGACTACGCGCTCCTGCACACCTCGATGGCCTCGCCCGTGCCGGACGGCGCGAGCGCGGTCGACGCGGTGGCGCTCGTCCGCAGCGGCCTGGTCGCGTACGGGGCGCTCCAGGCGGCCCGGCCCGCGCCCGGCGAGGCCGCGCTGGTCACGGCGGCGGCGAGCGGCGTGGGCCACCTGGCCGTCCAGCTGGCCCGGCTCCAGGGCGCCGGGCGTGTCGTGGGGGCCGTCTCGGACCCCGCCAAGGCGGACTTCGTGCGCTCGCTCGGCGCCGACGACGTCGTCACGTACGACGCGGAGAGCTGGGGCGAGCCGGTCGACTACTGCCTGGACGCCGTGGGCGGCGACCTGCTCGCCCCGGCCGTGCGGGCCCTCGCGCCGCACGGCCGCCTGGTCGCGTACAGCTCGGGCGGCGGCACGGTCGAGGCGTACGACCTGCTCGTCGGCGCCAAGTCGGTGATCGGCTTTCAGATGCGCCTGGTGGCCCAGGGCAGGCCCGACCTGTACGAGGCGTGGCGGCGGGAGCTGTGGCGGCTTTTCGCGGCCGGCGAGCTGCGGCCCGCCGTGCACGCGGAGTTCGCCCTGGAGGACGCGGCGCGGGCCCACGAGGCCGTCGAGTCGCGCGTCAACCTCGGCAAGGTCGTCCTCACCCCGGACATTCTCACCCGTTAGGTGGGTTGATTCCGAAGCCGCTCGCCCGTATGGCTTCAGCTACCCGCACGGTTCTTGTGTGGCCCCAGTGCCCCAAGTAGCGTCGGCCGCGCGCACCTTGGACGTGGGATGTCCGTATGTCCAGTCGACATGAAGGGCCCGCACCATGCCGTCGAGACCTTCCGCACTCCCCAGATCCCCGCGGCCCGGAGCCTCTCGGTTCCGGGCCGTACGACGCTCCGTCGCCGCTCTCACCGCCGGTGTCCTCGCCGCCCTCGCCCTGCCGTCCGCGGTCGGCGGCGCGGCCGAGGCCGCGGACGAGACGGCCACGCACCCCTTCGAGCAGCAGATCCTCTTCAAGGCTTCCCAGGATCCCGGCTACGCGTGCTTCCGTATACCCGCCATCGTGAGGACGACGAAGGGAACGCTGCTCGCCTTCGCCGAGGGCCGGGTCAACGACTGCGGCGACGCGGGCGACATCGACCTGGTCCTCAAGCGCTCCTACGACGGCGGCCGCACCTGGGGCCCGCTCCAGGTGATCAACGAGGGCGCGGGCGACACCCACGGCAACCCGGCGCCGGTCGTCGACCGCGAGACCGGCCGCATCCTGATCGCCGAGACGTACAACACGGGCCGCCTCGACGGCCGCAACTGCGACGTGCCCTGCGACCGCACGCCGCACCTCCAGTACAGCGACGACGACGGGGAGACCTGGTCGCAGCCGCGCGACCTGAGCGCCGAGATCCTGCCCGACACCTGGAACTCCTGGTACGCGACCGGGCCCGTGCACGGCATCCAGCTGAGCCGCGGCCGGCACAAGGGCCGCCTCGTCTTCGCCGTCAACGCCGAGACGTGGAGCGGCGGCCGGGTCACCGAGAACCACGCGTCCCTGATCGTCAGCGACGACGGCGGCGACCACTGGCGGATCGGTGCCACCGAGTCGTACCCGATAGCGGCCGAGGACGGCACGTTCCGGCAGAAGCCCTCGGAGATGACCATCACCGAGCGGCACGACGGCGCGATCTACGTCAGCGGGCGCGAGCAGGACGGCACCGACCTCGGCCACCGCACGCACACCGTCAGCCGTGACGGCGGCGACAGCTTCGACCGCCCCTTCAGCGCGCAGCCCGACCTGTACACGCCGCAGGTGCAGGGCTCGACGCTGCGCTGGGGCAAGCGCCTGCTGCTGGCCTGCCCGGGCGACCCGGACCGGCGCAGGACCATGACGATCCGGTCCTCCTACGACGGCGGCCGCACCTGGGACAGCTTCGACCGCTCGACCGTCGTCACCACGGACTGGTCGGGCTACTCGGACATGGTGGCGGCGGACGAGGACCACGTGGGCCTGATGTACGAGGGCGGCCCGGTGGACGCGCGCGACGAGATCCGCTTCGCGCGGTTCACCGAGGACTGGCTGAAGCCGCGCCGCGGCCCGGACCCGCGGACCTCCGACCGGGCGCCCGGGGCGCGCTCCGCCCTGGTCATCGGCGGCGCCGAGACCACGGACGGCGTGCGGGGCGACGCCCTTGCCTTCGACGGCGCCGACGACGCCGTACGGCTGCGCTACCGGCCCGGACTCCCGCTCGGCACCAGCGATTTCACGGCCTCGCTGTGGTTCCGCTACACCGCGACCAGCGGCGAGCAGCCGCTGCTGTGGATGGGCGGCATCGGCACCAACCAGCCCCAGGTGTGGCTGCGCGGCGAGCCCGCGAACAACCGGGTCACGGGCCTCATCACGACCCGCGACGGCGGCATGCCGCCCCGCTCGGCCTCGCTGAGCACCGGCGGCGCGTACAACGACGGCGCATGGCACCACATCGCGCTGCGCAGGGGCGGGGGGCAGCTGACGCTGTTCGTCGACGGCACGCCGCTGACGCGGGCCGACGTGCCGGGCACGGTCAGCCGCAACTCCCCGTTCGGCGTGCACGTCGGGCAGCGCATGGACAGCCGCGCCCACTTCACCGGCGCGATCGACGACGTCCGGGTCTTCGACCGGGCCCTCGGCGACGACGAACTGGCCGCGCTGGGGTCGCCGGACCGGGCCCGCGGCGCTGTGACGCGGGACACCGTCGTCTGGCTCCCTCTCGACCGCGTGCGCGGGAGGAACTAGCGTCCCGGGCGTGTCCCAAGCCACACGCCCGCACGCCGATCGAGCCGCCGCCAACCAGCAGCAGGGCAGCCGGAGTTCCCGCCGGACCTGGCTCGCCCTGCTGCTCGTCCTGGCCTGCGCGGCCGTGCTGCTGATCGCCTGGCCCGGCGACGAGGGCGAACGACGCGGCGGGGCCACGTGCCCGGCGCGCACCGTCGGGTCGTGGGCGCCCGAGTCCCGGCTCACCGACGCGTTCGCCGCGTACGGCGACGACGGGGCCCGGAGCGACGACTGGTCCGGCGGTGACGGCACCCACTCGGTGCGGCTTCCGGACGGGCGGGTCCTGTGGCTGTTCTCCGACACCTTCCTCGGGCAGGTGCACGCGCCGCCCAACCTGGCGGGGCAGCCGCACAAGTGGCGTGACGGGAGCGCGCCGATGGTGCGCAACTCGGGCGTGGTGATGTCCCGTTCGGGCACCCTGGAGCAGACCCTGCCGACCCCGCTGTTCGCCGATCCCGCGCCGGGCCAGTGGCGCTGGCCGGTCGCCGCGAAGGTCGAGCCGCGCGGCCCCGGCGACGACGAGCAGGTCGTCCGCGTGCTCCTGTGGACCCGCGCGGCGGGCGCCAAGCCGTGGATCTTCGGGGTGCCCGCCGCCACGGAGGTCGCCACGCTCTCGCTGCCCGACCTGGCCGTGGAGGGCATCACGCAGGTCTCCGACCAGCGCTTGGTCGCCGCCCCGGAGAAGCGCGTGCTGTACGGCACCACGATGGTCGACGACGGCGACTGGACGTACGTCTTCGGCGGCAACGACGCGCAGACCGCCTCGCGCCCCTCCTCGCACGCGTACGTGGCGCGGGTCCCGCGCGGCCGGCTCGCGGAGCCCGCCGCGTGGCGCTACTGGGACGGCCGCGCCTTCTCCCGCACGAACTCCCCGCGCCCGGTGCTCGGCAACGGCGACCACAAGGGGGTGGGCAGCGCGTTCACGGTCGTGCGCGGCGGGGGGACGTATGTGCTGTTCACGATGGCGGCGGGCGCGAAGGGCCTGACGACCGTCACGTCGTACTGGGCGTGCTCGCCCACCGGGCCCTGGCGCGGGCCCACGAAGAGCTTCGCGCCGCCGCTGCCCGGGGACACCGCGGCGGACGGGAACACGGCGGCGTACAACCCGCAGGCCCACCCGGCGCTGAGCCGCGACGGGCGCCTCGTGCTCAGCTACGACGTCAACAACTGGCGGGACACGGCACCCGCGGGCGCGCAGGCGGAGGTCAACCGGAACGTGGAGCTGTACCGGCCGCGGTTCGTGACGCTGCGCCTGACGACGTGACCGGCGTGAACTCCACCGGGTCGTGGGAGCGGCGCTTGGCGATCACCGCGCACACCATCAGCTGCATCTGGTGGAACAGCATCAGCGGCAGGACCGCGAGCGACGCGTCGGCGCCGAACAGGACGCTCGCCATGGGCAGTCCGGCGGCGAGGGACTTCTTCGACCCGGCGAACTGGATCGTGACGCGGTCCGCGCGGCCGAAGCCGAGCCGCTTCGCCCCGTACCAGGTCAGGCTGAGCATCGCCGCGAGCAGCAGCGCCTCGACGCCGAGCAGCGCGGCGAGCCGCGCCGGGGTGACCTGGTGCCAGATGCCTTGCACCATGCCCTGGCTGAACGCGGTGTAGACGACCAGCAGGATCGAGCAGCGGTCGACCAGGCCGAGGACCTTCTTGTTGCGGGTGACGAATCCGCCCACCCGTCGCCCACCGCCACCCTGCCTGACGCGCTGCGCGCGGCCCCTTACTTCTACCCATCGCCGCAGGAACTGGCCCGCGAGGAACGGCACGAGCAGCTGGAGCACGATCTTCAGGAGCGCGTCGGCGGAGAACCCGCCGCCCTTGTCGCTGAGCAGCCCCGCCACGAGCAGCGGCGTGAGCACGATCCCGGCGAGCGAGGAGAAGGAGCCCGCGCAGATCGCCGCGGGCACGTTGCCGCGCGCCATGGAGGTGAAGGCGATCGACGACTGGATCGTCGACGGCACCAGGGTCAGGAAGAGGAAGCCGCTGTACAGGGCGGGGGTCAGGACGTACGGGACGAGGCCCCTGGCGGCGAGGCCGAGCAGCGGGAACACGGCGAACGTGCACAGCAGGACCGTCAGGTGCAGCCGCCAGTGCCGCAGGCCGTCCAGGGCCTCACGGGTCGAGAGGCGGGCGCCGTACAGGAAGAAGAGCAGGGCGACGGCCGTGGTGGAGGCGCCGGACGCCACGTCGGCCGCGGTGCCGCGGGCCGGCAGGAGCGCGGCGATGCCGACGGTGCCGAGCAGCACCGCGATGAAGGGGTCGACCGGCATCCACGACGGCCAGGACGGGCGTTTCACTCTGCTCCATGCGCTCGGTCGCCCGGGGCGTTCCCGGACGGGGTCAGGCGTGCCCTCTCCATGATCCTCCCGTTCGCCGCGATCGGGAATCCCGCATACCGCTCTGACTGTCATCATGGATCGCGATAGCGTGGGGAGCGTGTACGACCCCGCTCAGCTGCGTACGTTCCTCGCGGTGGCCCAGACCTTGAGCTTCACGCAGGCCGCCCGCCGTCTCGGCCTGCGCCAGTCGACGGTGAGCCAGCACGTGCGGCGCTTGGAGGACGCGGCCGGGCGCCAGCTGTTCACGCGGGACACGCACAGCGTGGAGCTGACCGAGGACGGCGAGGCGATGCTCGGCTTCGCGCGCCGCATCCTGGAGGCGCACGAGCAGGCCGCGACGTTCTTCACCGGTACGCGCGTCGGCGGACGGCTCCGGTTCGGCGCGTCCGAGGACTTCGTCCTGACCCGGCTCACCGACATCCTGGAGTCGTTCCGGCGCGGCCACCCCGAGGTCGATCTGGAGTTGACGGTCGAGCTGTCCGGCACGCTCCACGAGCACCTCGACGCGGGCCGCCTCGACCTGGTCCTCGCCAAGCGGCGCCCGGAGGATCCGCGCGGCGAACTGGTCTGGCACGACGACCTGGTGTGGATCGGCGCGCCCCGGCTCCGCCTCGACCCGGAGCGCCCGGTGCCGCTCATCGTGTACCCGCCGCCGGGCATCACACGCGCGCTTGCCATGGAGGCCCTGGAGCGGGTGGGGCGCCCCTGGCGGGTCGCGTGTACGAGCGGGAGCCTGAACGGCCTGGTGGCCGCCGCCCGCGCGGGGCTGGGCGTGATGGCCCATTCCCGGGGGCTGATCCCGCCGGGCCTGGTGCGGCTTCCGGAGCGGGCGGGGCTGCCGGAGCTCGGTTCGGTGGACTTCGTCCTGTTGCACGGTGAGCGGCGGGCGTCGGAGAGCGGCGCCGCCGACGCCCTTGCGCGCGCGATTTTGGCGGGTGGGGACCGGTTGCACCGGGGTGGATAGTCGTCTGCGGGTGCTTCGTGGCTGGTCGCGCAGTTCCCCGCGCCCCTTCGGGGCGCTGCCGCACCCTACCTATCTTGGTGGGCGCTGATACGTGAGCTGCTTATAGCGGCGCAGCAACGGCGCTGCCTCCACATGTTGCACGCCCTCCAAGGCGCCGAGCTTGTCGCTCAGGTATACGAAGAGCTCCTCCGTGTCACGGGTCATGACGCTCGCCATGAGGTTGGAGGGGCCGGTCGTCGCCGAGACGTGGGCGATCTCCGGATGGCCCGCCATCGCCTCGCCGACCGCGCGCAGGAGCCGCGGTGCCACGGTGATCCACAGCATCGTGGCCGTGCCGAAGCCGAAGTGCTCGGTGTCGTACTCGGTGTCGAGGTAGAGCACGCCGGAGTCGAGCAGCTAGGCCAGGCGGCGCTTGACCGCGGACTCGGAGCGGCCGGTGGCGCGCTTCAGCTCCGGGTAGGTGGCGCGGCCGTCGGACCGCAGCGCGGCGATCAGCGGCTCGTCCTCGGGCGTGATCCGTACGGGCTCGGCGGGCGGCGGCCCGTCCGGGCGGACGGGCGTGAGCGCGGCGACCTGGTCGGGCGTGAGCGGCCCGTGCTTGCCGATCCAGCCGGTGCGCCCGCCGAAGAAGCGGTGCAGGAGCTGGTGCGCGCGGATCTCGACGATGTGCGGGGTGCGCAGGAGCTTGCCGAACATCAGCTCCTCGTAGTCGACGGGCTCGCGCGGGAGCGTCATGCACACCACCTCCGTGCTCGCCGACGTGATGTGGATCCACGCGGTGTCCGGCCGCCGGGCCAGGGCGGAGGCGATGGCCTCGGCGCTGTCGGGGGTGCAGCGCAGGCGGAGCAGCCACTGGCCCTCGCGCTCGCGGACGGCGACGATCCGCAGCCCGGCCTCGGCGTGCAGCCTGCGGTAGCGGCGGGCGACGGTCTGGTCGGAGACGCCGAGGACCGCCGCGAGACGGCTGAAGGGGGCGCGGCCGTCGACCTCCAGGGCGTGCACCAGCTGGAGGTCGAGGTCGTCCCAGGCGTCCCGCTGATTCAGGTTGTGGGATTCCACCGCGAAGCTCCCCCTCAAGGTCGGTTTCCGGCGATCCACCGGAGCTGGCTCACGGTTTCGTCCGGCATCGCCTCATCGTACGAGGGCATCTTCACCTGTCACACATGGAGTACGAGGAGTTCGGCGATGCGTAAATGGGGACCGCTCATCGCGGTGTGCTTGGGCACGTTCATGCTGTTGCTCGACGTGACGATCGTGGTCGTGGCGCTGCCCGACATGGCGGGGGCGCTCGACGCCTCGCTGAGCGATCTGCAGTGGGTCATCGACGGCTACGCGCTGGCGCTCGCCGCGCTGCTGCTCGGCGTCGGCGCCGCAGCCGACGTCGTCGGCAGGCGCCGCGTGCAGATCGCGGGGACCGTCGTCTTCGCGCTCGCCTCGCTCGGCTGCGCCCTCGCGGCGGACGCGGAGCTCCTGGTGGCGGCGCGGGCCGCCCAGGGGCTCGGGGCCGCCGCGATGTTCGCGACGACGCTGCCGCTGCTCGGCGCCGCCTACCAGGGCAAGGACCGCTCGGTCGCGCTCGGCGTGTGGGGCGCGGTGAGCGGGGCCGCCGCCGCGCTCGGGCCGATCGTCGGCGGACTGCTCACCGAGGGGCCCGGCTGGCGCTGGATCTTCTTCGTGAACCTGCCGGTGAGCGTGGCCGCGGTGTGGCTGACGCTGCGTCTGCTCCCGGAGTCGAAGGGGACGGCGGGGCGCCGCGTCGACTGGGCCGGTACGGCGGCGTTCGCGCTGTTCGCGGGCGCGGTGACGTACGGCGTGGTGCGGGCCGGGTCGGTGGGCTGGGGGTCGGCGGCGACCGTCGTCACCTTCGCGGTCGCGGCGCTCGCGCTCGTCGCCTTCGTGGCCGTCGAGCGGCGCGTCGCGCACCCGCTCCTGGATCTGCGGCTGCTGCGCAAGCCCGCCTTCACGGGGGTGCTCGTCGGCGCGATCGGCTACAACGCGGCCGCGTTCGGGCTGCTGCCGTACGTCTCGATCTGGCTGCAGACGGTCCTCGGGATGAGCGCGGTGCGGGGCAGCCTCGCGCTGCTTCCGCTCGCCGGGATCTCCTTCGTCGTCGCGGCGGTCAGCGGCCGCCTGCTGCACGGCGCGCCCGCGCGGTACGTGATCGGGGGCGGGCTGCTCCTGATCGGCGGGGGCGGGCTCGCGCTCGCGGTGCTCGACGCCGGCTCGTCGTGGCCCGCGCTGATTCCGGGGCTCACGGTCACGGGCGTGGGCGCGGGCCTGGTGGCGCCGAGCCTCGCGGGCGCGGCCCTGGCGGCGGTGCCCCCGGCGAACGCGGGCATGGCGGGCGGGGCGGTCAACACGTTCCGGCAGCTCGGCTACGCGCTCGGCGTCGCCGTGTTCGGCACGGTCCTGACCTCCCGCATGCAGGACTCGCTCGGCCACGACGCGGCGCACACCGCGGCGGGCGGCGGCGCGGGCGCGCTGCGGGGAGCCTTCTCCGAGCACGCCGTGCGCGACGCCTTCGCGTCCGGCCTGAACGCCGCGGCGCTCACGGCGGGCGCCGTGGGGCTGGCCGCGGGCGTCGTGGTCCTGGTCATGGTCCGGACCAAGCGGACGGCCGTCGCAGGTCAGACGCCGTCCATGGCCGCCAAGGCACCCACACCTGCCCAGGAGGAGCGGATCGGGGCGTAACCCCCGCGTACAGATTCGGTGGAGATTACCGCACCGAAACTTACTCATCCGTCAGGAATCTGTCCGGCCTCTGCCCTTGTGGCCGCATTTCACCCGCTGACCTGTGACGATCGTGCCGTTTCCGGCGCTTGTCACCCCCCTCCCGCACGGGACTGGGGTGGGGTACCGTCACCGGCGCTGTGCGGAGCGCCACAAGGAGCACCATTGCGCGAGTTCACGAACCCTCCCCTGGCGTCGGCTCCGAGGGTGGGCGGCCTTGCCGACGCCGTCTTCGATCATGCCCTTGAGGATCCGGTCCGTGTCGTGCTCGCCCGCAAGGCGGACGAGGGGGACGGCGGCTGGCGCGACGTCACGTCCGCGGAGTTCCGCGACGAGGTCCTCGCGCTCGCCAAGGGGCTGCTCGCGCAGGGCGTGCGGTTCGGGGACCGGGTCGCCATCATGTGCCGCACCCGCTACGAGTGGACGCTGTTCGACTTCGCGCTGTGGACGGTGGGCGCGCAGGTCGTCCCGGTCTACCCGACGTCGTCGGCCGAGCAGGTCTTCTGGATGCTGCACGACGCGCAGGTCACGGCGGCGATGGTCGAGCACGAGGACCACGCCATGACGATCGGCTCGGTCGTCGACCGGCTGCCGCTGCTTCGCCGCCTGTGGCAGCTGGACGGCGACGCGGTGCGCGAACTCATGGACGCGGGCCGGGAGCTGGACGAGGAGGTCGTGCACCGGCACCGCCGCGCCGTCACGCCCGACTCGGTCGCCACCGTCATCTACACCTCGGGCACCACGGGCCGCCCCAAGGGCTGTGTGCTCACCCACGCGAACTTCATGTTCGAGGTGGACACCATGGTCGAGCGCTGGGAGCCGGTCTTCCACTCCAAGCGCGGCGACGAGGCGGCCACCCTGCTCTTCCTGCCGCTCGCGCACGTCTTCGGGCGCATGGTGCAGGTCGCGGCGGTGCGCGGCCGGGTCAAGCTCGGCCATCAGCCGAGCCTGAGCGCGGCGGCACTGCTCCCGGACCTCGCGGCGTTCAGGCCGACGTTCATCCTGGCCGTGCCGTACATCTTCGAGAAGGTCTTCAACGCGGCCCGGCGCAAGGCCGAACGCGAGGGCAGGGCGGGCGCGTTCGACAAGGCCGTGGAGGCGGCGGTGAAGTACGCCGACGCGATGGAGGCCAAGGCCTTCGGCACCGGGCCAGGACCGTCCGCGGCCCTGCGCATGCAGCACCAGGTCTTCGACAAGCTCGTCTACGCCAAGGTCCGCGAGGCGATGGGCGGCCGGGTGCGGCACGCGATGTCGGGCGGGTCCGGCATGGACCGGCGGCTCGGCCTGTTCTTCGCGGGCGCGGGCGTCACCGTCTTCGAGGGGTACGGCCTCACCGAGTCGACGGCCGCCGCGACCGCCAACCCGCCCGAGCGCACCCGCTACGGCACGGTCGGCCAGGCCATCCCCGGCACGACCGTGCACATCGCGGACGACGGCGAGGTCTGGCTGCGCGGCGGCCATGTCTTCCAGGGCTACCTCAACGACAAGAAGGCCACCGACGCGGCCCTGCACGACGGCTGGCTCGCCACCGGTGACCTGGGCGCCCTCGACGAGGACGGCTATCTCACGATCACCGGGCGCAAGAAGGAGATCCTGGTGACCTCCGGCGGCAAGAGCGTGTCCCCCGCACAGCTGGAGGAGCGGGTGCGCGACCACCCGCTGGTCGCGCAGTGCCTGGTCGTCGGCAACGACCGGCCGTACATCGCGGCGCTCGTCACGCTGGACGCCGAGGCCGTCGAACACTGGCTCGCCATGCGCCGCAAGCCGCCGATGACGCCCGCCGACCTTGTGCACGACCCCGACCTGGAGACCGAGGTGCGGCGGGCCGTGGTGGCCGCCAACACCCTGGTCTCGCAGGCCGAGTCGATCCGCACGTTCCGGATACTCGCCCATCAGTTCACCGAGGAGCACGGGCTGCTCACGCCGTCCCTGAAGCTGAAGCGCAAGGCGATCGAGCAGGCGTACGCGACGGAGGTCGAGGCGCTCTACCCCTGAGGGCCGCCTCCCTGAGGGCCGCCTCCCTGGGGGCCGTCTACCCCTGGGGCCCGCCCGCCGGGCGGGCGCCGCAGTTCTGGGTGGACCCGGTCTGGGTGACGCGCAGGGCGCCGCCGCTCGTGTTGGCGCTGTCCTTGACGCAGTAGCCGTTCGTCGACTGGAAGATCAGGTCGGCGGGGCTGTTGGAGCCGCGCTGCGCGGTGTACCGCTCGAAGCGGATGCCGGTGCTGTTGTTGGCGATGACGGCGGGCCGCCCGTCGTTCCCCGCGAACCGCACCTCGCTGTCGACGAACGTGACCCGGTCGGCCCGGCGCAGGTACCAGCCGTACGCGGGCCGCGTGCCGATGCTCTTCGGGTTGTAGTCGGTGGAGGTGTTGCTCGGCACGTCGGTGGACATGGTGCCGTTGCCGCCGGGGACCGTGATGTCGACGTTGGTGAAGGTCACGTCACGGATGCGGCTGGAGCCCGACTCGCCCCACAGGGTCGGCGAGAAGGCCGGGCTTGCGCCGGTGGCCTGGATGTTCGTGTACGTGATGTTGCTGATCGAGCCGACGCCCGGGTTGTTGCCGCAGCGCTTGCGGTTGCCGATCTTCTGCATGACCGGCGAGCGGACCCCGGTCATGGTGATGTCCTTGTAGTGCACGTCGGAGATCTTCGCTCCGTCCATGGACACCATGCCGAGCCCGGACTTGTCGGAGCCCTCGATCCTGATCCGCTCGAAGCGGTAGTCGGTGAAGTCGCCGCACGTCTCGGAGCCGAACATCAGGGCGTTGCAGCACCCGGCCGACAGATACGAGTCGCTCACCCGCACCCGCCCGTTGGGCAGCTTCGCGCCGAGCGCGTAGTCGCTCTTGAACGCGAGGGCGTCGTCGTTGGCGTCGAAGTGGGCGCGGGTGATGGTGACGTCGGTGGTGCTGATGATGTTCCAGCCGTCGCGGTCCATCGCCGTGTCGAGGGTGAGCCGGTCGGAGACGACGTCGTCGCAGCCGTTGATGAGGGCCGCGAAGTGGCCGCCCTCGCGCAGCGTGAGGCCGTCGCCGATGCGCAGGCCCTTGCACCGCGTCAGCGAGATGATCTTGTCGGCCTCGCCGGACTTCGGATTGCCGGTGATCAGGGCGCCGTCGCCGTCGATGACACCCTCGCCGACGAAGGCGACGTTGCTCAGCCGGTCGCCGTGGATCATGGCGTTGTGGAAGTGGCTGTGGCCGTAGTCCTGGTAGTCGTCCCACTCGTTGGGCTCGGGCGGGTCGTAGTCGTCGGCGCCGCTGCCGGACAGGGTGGCGCCCTTGTCCAGCTGGAGCGTCACGTCGCTCTTCATGTGCAGCGTGTTCTTCGACTCGTACGTGGCTCCGCCCGGGAACCGCACGGTGCCGCCGCCCGCCCGGTTGGCCGCGTCGACGGCCTTCTGGATGGCGGGCGTGTCGTTGCTCGAGCCGTCGCCCTTGGCGCCGTAGTCACGGACGTTGAACTCGGCGGCCGGGGACTGCTGTTGAGCGGGGGCCGGGACGGCGGTGGCCCCAGGGGTGACCCCCGCAAGCCCCGCTGAGGCGAGTGCTCCAGCCACCAGGAATACAGAGAGACGTCGCATGATCCTCCTTCACGAGGTGTGGGGCTTGCGGGAGTTGACGCGCGGGCGGGCGGGTCGTGTCAGCCGATGTTCACGCGGAAGATCTTGTCCGCGCCGTCCGGCTGCCCGCCGTTGTTGTCGGCGTTGGTCGTCGACAGCCACAGGCTCTTGGCGCCCGGCACGGCCGTCACCGAGCGCAGGCGACCGTACTGGCCGACGTAGTAGGCCTTGGCGGTACCGACGTTCTCGTTGGCGGCGTTGATGGGGATGCGCCACAGGCGTGTGCCCTTGAGCGCCGCCATGTAGACCGCGCCGTCGACGACGGCGACACCGCTCGGTGAGGCCTCGGCGACGCCCCAGGTCTTCTTCGGGTTGGTCATCCCGGCGACGTTGCAGTTCCCCTCGCACGTCGGCCAGCCGTAGTTCGCGCCGGGCTTGATCAGGTTCAGCTCGTCCCTGGTGGCGTCGCCGAGCTCGGCCTCCCACAGGCGGCCCTGCGGGTCGAAGGCGATGCCCTGCGGGTTGCGGTGGCCCAGGCTGTAGACGAGCGTGCCGAAGGGGTTGCCGGGCGCGGGTCTGCCGTCGCGGGTCATGCGCAGGATCTTGCCGTTGAGGGAGTTCTTGTCCTGCGCGAGCGGCCGGTCCTGGGCGTCGCCCGTGGTGGCGTACAGATACCCGTCGGGGCCGAAGGCGAGCCGGCCGCCGTTGTGGTAGCGGGCCTTCTTGATGCCCTTGACCAGGACCGTGTAGCCGCCGAGCGAGGAGCCGTCGTACGTCATGCGCGCGATCCGGTTGCCCTCGGACGAGGTGTGCATGACGTACACGTAGTGGTTGCTGTCCCACTGCGGGTCGACCGCGATGCCCATGAGGCCGCCCTCGCCGCCCGTCGTCTGGGACTCGGGCACCTTCCCCAGTTGCTTCTTGGTGGCGCCGTCGGCCGACACCGACCACACGCGGAAGTCATCGCGCTCGGTGACCAGGGCGGACGTGCCGCCGGGCAGCCAGGCGGTGCCCCACGGTATGGTCCAGCCGGTCGAGATGGTCTTGATGCCGGTGGGTTCGCCGGCCGGTCCCGCGGGGGCCGCGGACACCGGCGGGACGTACGCCACAAGCCCCGCCGCCACGGCGGCGGCCGGGGCGAGGGCGACCCGACGGGCCACGCGCCCTCTGAACCGGCTGCTGTTCCTGCTGTCGTGCACGAATACCTCCAGGTGGGGGGTCACACGAGCTGGTAGGCCCGCATGTCGGTCAGGAGCATGTACGTGTTCTGCAGCGAGCCCGAGGTGTCGCCGAGGGAGCGGTAGATGCCCCACTTGGGGCGCACACGGTCCGCGAGGAAGGTGTCCACGCCCGTCTTCGACTTGTCGATGACCGTCGTGGCGCCGCTCTTGAGGATCCAGCGCACGGATCCTGACGAACCGTCACCGATCTTGATCTGGAAGTCCACGTCGGTCCACTGGTCGTGCAGCGGCTCCAGGTCGGTGCGGCCGACCAGGATGTCGTCACCGAAGATCTTCAGCTCGATGGTCTGCCTGCCGCCGACGCGGCGCAGCGACTGCACCACGATCGGGGCGCTGCCGGTGCCGGGCTGCTTCATCTGCATGATGTGCGTGAACGAGGTCGTCGCCTTGAGCGAACTCGGCACGTACATGCGGTAGGTGAGCCGCCAGGTCTGCCCCTTCTGCCACTTCAGGTACGCGTCGCCGTTGCGGCAGCCGGTGACCTCCTGGCGCTGGCGGTCGTCCATGGTGTCGCGGTCGACGGTGTGCATGTCGAAGCGGAAGGTGTCGCCGTCGGCGCGGATGTGCGGCTTGGCCGCCGGGTGCGAGCCCGCGCGGTCGTCCTCCAGGGTCTCGAAGGCGCGGGTGCCGACGTCGCGGGCGGACGGGGACCAGCGAAGGCGCCACTCGTCGGCCGGGGCCTGTGCGGTGGCCGGCTTCGCCTTCCGCAGCTGCTCGTTCATGATGAGGAAGGCGCCGAGGCCGTGGAAGTCATTGGTCTGGCGCGGCCGGGCGACATAGAAGGCGTAGTCGCCGACGTTCGTGCCGATGGAGATGTCGGTGAGGTTGGTGCGCCCGTCCGTTCCGAGCGAGATCTTCTGCAGGACGCCGCGGTAGCCGCGCCGCGCGACGGCCTCGTACGACGGGGCGACGTAACCCTGCTCGGCGGCGCGCGAGAGCGCGAAGGTGAACATGCTGGAGCAGGACGTCTCGGTCCAGTTCCCTTCCTTGCCGCCCTTGTCCGCGACCTGGAACCAGCGGCCGGTGGCCGGGTCCTGGGCGCGCGCGATGCCCGCGGCCAGCTTCTGCACGGTGCGCAGGAGTTCGGCGCGCCCGGGCTGTGCCTTCGGGGTGGCGTCGAGGACGTTCACGGCGGCCATGGAGTACCAGCCGATGGCGCGGCACCACTGCTCGGGGGCGCGCCCGGTCTCCTTGTCGGCCCACGCCGCGGTGCGCGACTCGTCGTACGCGTGCTGGAACAGGCCGTTGTCCGCCTGGAGGTGGCGGGCGTAGGTGTTCAGCTGCGCGACGGCCTCGCGGTCGGTGTACGCCTCGTCATCGAACTCCTTGCCGTACTCGACGAGGAACGGGGTCACCATGTAGACGCCGTCCGACCACAGCTGGTGGGCGCGGCTCGCGGTGTCGGCGTGCCAGAAACCGCCGTCCTGCGTGCGCGGGTAGGTGTTCAGGCGCGCGCGGATCTTGGCGGCGGCGATCCGGTAGCGGTCCTGCCCGGTCTCGTGGTGCAGGACCGTGAGCAGCCGCCCCGCCTGCATGCTGTCGAGGTTGTTGAACTTCTGCCCGATGGACCCGTCCTTGTCGACGAAGCGGTCGACGTAGCTCTTGATGTACGTCAAGTAGCGCTCGTCGTGCGTGCGTCGGTACGTGAGGTACTGGCCGTAGAGGTAGAGCCCGACGGGGTACGACCAGCCGCCGATGGACGCCGGTGTGTGCCGGGCCATGGTGGACTCGACCAGGGCGACGGACCAGTCCGTGTCCGGCGCCCGGTCCGACGCGGCGCGTGGCGCCGGTGTCCGCCCGGCGGCCGGGGCCGGGGCGGAAAGGCCCGCCACCACGGTCAGGGCGAGCGCGCCCGTCAGCAGGGACATCCGCAGCCGTTTCATGATCCTCCCTCGCGGTAGGCGTAGCCGCCCGTGGTGGGCGCGGGCCCGTGCGCGGCCTCGACGAGGGCGCGGACGAGGCCGTGGTCGGGCGAGCGGTGGCAGGCGGGGTCCGTGCGCGCGGCGTCGCCGGTGAGGGCGAAGGCCTGGCAGCGGCAGCCGCCGAAGTCGACGGCGCGCAGCTCGCAGGAGCGGCACGGCTCCGCCATCCAGGACTCGCCCCGGTAGCGGTTGAAGGCGTCCGACTCCCGCCAGATCCACACGAGTCGGTGGTCCCGCACGTTCGGCGCGGCGGAGCCGAGCAGGTCCGCGGCGGCCGGGCAGGGCAGCACCGTGCCGTCGGGCGCGACGGTCAGGGACACCGCGCCCCAGCCGCCCATGCACGGCTTGGCGGTGGCGTCGACGTAGTCCGGGGCGACCCAGACCAGCTCCATGCGCCCGCCGAGCCGCGCCCGCCAGCGCTCGACGGAGGTGCGGGCGCGGGCGACCTGGTCGGGGTCCGGGAGCAGCGCGTCGCGGTTGCGCAGGGCCCAGCCGTAGAACTGGGTGTTGGCGAGCTCGATCCGGTCGGCGCCCCAGGCGAGGCCGAGCTCCACCAGGGCGTCGAGCGCGTCCAGGTTGGCGCGGTGCAGCACGGCGTTGAGCCCGAGCGGCAGGCCCGCGTCGCGGACCAGGCGGGCCGCCCGCTCCTTGGCGGTGAACGCCCTTGCCCCGGCGATGAGGTGAGCCTTGGCCGGGTCGGCGTGCTGCACGGAGAGCTGCACGCTGCGCAGGCCCGCGTCGACGAGCGAGGCAAGGCGCGCCTCGGAGAGGCCGACGCCGCTCGTCACCAGCTGCGTGTGGATCCCGGCGCCGTCGGCGGCCGCGACGATCCCTGGCAGGTCCCTTCGGAGCAGCGGTTCGCCACCGGACAGATGGGTCTGCACGACGCCGAGGTCGGCGGCCTGCCGCAGCACGTCGGCCCACTCGTCGGCGGTCAGCTCCACTGACCGACCAACCAGTTTGACGGGGTTGGAGCAATAGGCGCAGCGCAGCGGGCAGCCGTGGGTGAGCTCGGCGAGCAGCGCCCAGGGCGGCGCGGGCCCCCGCCCCGTCGGCGGGCCGCCGTCCCCGGTCACCGCAGCCACCCTTCCTCGCGCAACTGCTCCAGGAACACCGGGACTTCGACGGCGACCGGTGCGCCCGGGTGCCGCCGCGCGAGCTCCGCCACGATGGCGTCCACGTCGCGCTCGCCGTCGCACAGCGCCACGATGCTGCCGGCCGCGCCCCGCAGCACCACGACGCGCTCCGGCAGCACCAGCAGGTCCACCCCGCGCACCCGGTCGTGCCGGAGCAGCACGGACCGGTGGAGCGCGGGCCGCCAGTCGAGCCGTACGAGATCGCTCATGACGCCGCACCGCCCGCGCTCTGATCCGCACCCTGATCGGCTCCTTGGCACGCACCCCTGTCCGCACCTTGGTCCGCACCCCTGTCCGCACCTTGGCCCGCACCCTGGTCCGTGCCTCGGTCCACGGCGTCGAGCAGCGACCACAGCACGTCGCACTTGAAGGAGAGCGCGGCGACGGCCCGCTCCTGCTGCGCGCGGGTCCTGGCCCAGGCTCGGACGAGGCCGAGGGCCTCCTGCCCGTCCCGGCCGCCCTGCGCGACGCGGCCACGGAAGTAGGTGAGGCCTTCCGGGTCGATCCACGGATAGTGCCGCTCGAACGCGGCGATGCGCGTGCGCATCAGGTCCGGCGCGGAGAGCTCGGTGAGCGAGGCGGCGACGGCGTCGAGCGCGGGCCTCAGGCGGCAGAAGTTGACGTAACCGTCGACGGCGAGCCGCACGCCCGGCAGCACCCGGGAGGCGTCCCGCAGCTCCTCGCGGGCGATGCCCGCCGCCTCGCCGAGCCGCAGCCACCGCTCGATGCCGCCCTCGCCGTCGCGCTCCCCGTCGTGGTCCCTGATGCGGCGCACCCAGCCCCGGCGCAGCGCGGGGTCGTCGAACTTCGCGAGGATCAGGGCGTCCTTGACGGGGATGTGGCGCTGGTAGTGGAAGCGGTTGGCGATCCAGCGGCGCAGCTCCTCGCGGGTCAGGGCGCCTTCGTGCATGCGTACGTTGAAGGGGTGGCGGTCGTGGTAGCGGGCGGCGGAGACGGCGCGCAGGCGGTCGGTGAGCTCGTCGGCGCTCCAGGGGGCGCGCTCGTCGGGCGTCCCGTCGGGCGTCTCGCCGGGCACAGTGGGCGTGGGGGGCGTGGGGGGCGTGGGGGGCGTGGGGGTCATGACGGTCATGCTCACAGCTCGATCACCATCCGGTCCGCGGCGACTTCGAGCCCCCACTCAGCGAGCTGCTTGTGCTGCTCGGCGTGCGGGTCCCCGAGTGGGTTGGTGTTGTTCAGATGCGTGTACAGGGCCCGGCCGGGGAGGCGGGCGAGCCGCTGGGCGGTGCCGCCGGGGCCGGTGACGGGCAGATGACCCATGCCGGTGGCGGTCTTCCGGGAGAACCCGGCACGCCGGGGTTCGTCGTCGTCCCAGAAGGTCCCGTCGACGATCACGACGTCGGCCGCGCGGGCGGCGGCGTCGAAGGCGTCGGACCAGACGGCGAGGGCGGGGGCGTAGAGGAGGGTGCGGCCGGTGCCCGTGTCGCGCAGGCGCAGGGCGACGGACCAGGTGGGCGCCTCGGGTGCGGCCCCGGCGGCGTACCGCGGCCGTTTGGCCGAAACCGGAACCGCGCTCACCGACAGCGCGGAGCCGTCGTCCAGCGGCGCGCCCGCCTCCGTGAGTTCGCGCCAGCGGATCGAGGTGTACGGGGCGAGGACGGCCGCGAGGCCGAGCCGTTCGCGGACGGCGTCCCGCACCGGTGCCGTCGCGAGGACGTCCACGCCGTCGCGGGCCTCGCGCAGGCGGGCGATGCCGAGGGTGTGGTCGAGTTCGGCGTCGGTGAGGACGACGCCGGCGAGCGGTGAGCGGCGCGCGTCGGCGCCGGTGGGGGGCAGCAGTTCGGGGCAGGCCTCGATCTGCTCGCCGAGGTCGGGGGTCGCGTTGACGAGGTACCAGCGGTCCGTGCCCGCGCGGACCGCGAGCGAGGCGTGCCGACGGCGCCGCCCGGGGTGGGCGCGCGCCCCGGTGCAGCCGGGGCACGCGCAGTTCCACTGGGGCAGTCCGCCGCCCGCCGCGGTGCCGAGCACCTGCAGCAGCATCGGACGTCGCTACCGGTCGGCGAGGCGGTACGCGGTGACCTCCAGCGAGGTCTCGACGACCGTGTACTCGGGGGTCTGCCAGGCCGTGGAAGCACTCCCGTCGGAGGTGAGCTCCGACGTCTCCTGCTCGTGGGTGTTCATCTGGGCGTCCCTGCCTTCCTGAAAAAGTGGGGGTTCAGGAGCCGCTGAGGCAGGCGTCCGCCAGGGGGCGTAGGGTGTTCACATGGATGGCCTGCGTTCAGTGACGTGCAACAGAGTCGCGGCATGATGGGACGCGGTCAATGGTTCGGACCGATAAGGTCGGAGCTATATCTGGCCATTCTGGGGGCTCGCGCGGCCTGGATCTTCACCAGGAATGCGGCCGGGCCCCTGATCGTTGACGATGGACGTATCACCCGACGACGTTAAGGATCGAGAGCTCGTGAGCAAGGTCCCCCCGATCATCCTGAACAACGGCATCGAGATGCCGCAGCTCGGCTACGGCGTCTGGCAGGTGCCGGACGACGAGGCGGAGCGGGCGGTGGCGACGGCGCTGGAGTCCGGGTACCGCAGCATCGACACGGCGGCCGTCTACGCGAACGAGGAGGGCACGGGCAAGGCCATCGCCTCCTCCGGCATCGCCCGCGAGGAGCTCTTCGTCACGACGAAGCTCTGGAACAACGCGCAGGGGTACGACGCCACGCTCCAGGCGTTCGACACCTCCCTCGGCAAGCTCGGCCTCGACTACGTCGACCTGTACCTGATCCACTGGCCGATGCCGAACAAGGACACCTACGTCGACACGTACAAGGCCTTCGAGAAGATCCTCGCCGACGGCCGCGCCAAGTCCATCGGCGTCTCCAACTTCCTGCCGGAGCACCTGGAGCGCCTCATCGACGCGACGTCGGTGATCCCCGCCGTCAACCAGATCGAGCTGCACCCCCACCTCCAGCAGCGCGCGGCCCGCGAGTACCACGCGGAGCAGGGCATCGCCACCGAGGCCTGGTCTCCGCTCGGCCAGGGCAAGGGCCTCCTCGAGGTCCCCGCGATCGTCGCGATCGCCCAGAAGCACGGGCGCACCCCGGCACAGGTCGTCCTGCGCTGGCACCTCCAGCTGGGGAACGTGGTCATCCCCAAGTCGGTGACCCCGTCCCGCATCAAGGAGAACATCACGGTGTTCGACTTCGAGCTCGACCCGGAGGACATGGCGGCGATCAGCGCGCTGAACGAGGACCGCAGGATCGGCCCCGACCCGGCGGAGTTCCACTTCGCGTAAGCCACCGTACGCTCGGCCCCCGCGGCCTCAGGCGGTTCACGGCCCGCCTGCGCCCTCCCCTTCGGAGTGGCGCAGGCGGGCCAGCTCCTTTTGTACGGACCGGGTTTCCGGGTGGTCGCGGCCCAGGGCCTTGGTGAGCCCGGCGAGGGCCACGGTCAGGAGGCCGAACGCGGGCGACAGAGTGCCCGCGACCGTCAGGGCAATCGCGAGGTTCCTCCTGGCCCGGTGGGTGTCGAGGGCGTCGTCCCCGGACAGGGCCGCGCGGGCTTCCAGGGCCTGCTCGTACAGGGGGACCGCTCGCTCCGGGTCCCCCGCCCGCAGGCGCACACCGGCCAGGTCGTCCATCAGCGCACAGGTCTCCGGATGCCCGGGGCCGAGGACCCGCTCGCTGTCGGCGAGGGCCTCCCGCAGCAGGGGTTCGGCCCGGTCGAGGTCGCCCTCGTCGCGGTAGGCGCGGGCGAGCCGGGCGCGGGAGCGCAGGGTGTCGGGGTGGTCGTAGCCCAGCTTGGCCATGCGCCCGGCCAGCGTGCGCTCGTACATCGGCACCACGCGGTCCGCCGTGGCGTCCGTGAGGCCGTACATCCGGGCCAGGTCGTCCTGTGCGTCGAAGGTACGGGGGTGGTCGGGCCCGAAAGTCCGGGTGCAGCCCTCGACCAGCGCCTGCTGCAGGAGCATGGCCTGGGCCGCGTCGCCCTGCTCCGCCCGGGCCGCGGCCACGAGCTTCTGGATGGCCAGGGTGTCCGGGTGGTCGGGGCCGAGCACGTGACGGCAGCGCTTCAGGGTGCGCTCGAACGCGGGCATGGCGCGCTCGCGGTCGCCCACCCTCCAGTACGCCTGGGCGAATGCCGCCCGCACCCTCAGCGTGTCGGGGTCGTCCTCCCCCAGTTCGGCGGCGTAGGCGGCCAGCGTCCGCTCGCACAGCGCGATCGCCTCGTCCCACCGCCCCTGTTCGAGCAGCACGGCCACCAGGCCCAGGAACAGCGGAAGCGCCTCGTCGTGGTCCGCGCCCGGGTCCGGGTCCACTCCGGCGAGCGTCTCCTCGTAGAGACGGCGTGCCGCTTCGACGTCGCCCATCTCCCCGTAGGCGTCGGCCAGTCGCGCCGCCGCCCGGAAGGACTTGGGGTCCCTGGGGCCCGACACGCGCCGGCGCACGGCCAGGGCCTGGTCCAGCCGGCCGACGGCCTGGCGGAACTGCCCCTGGGTCAGGACGAATTCGCCCGCCCTCTCGAGCAGGAGCACGTCGGAGTCGTCGCCCTGCGGTCCGGAGCGGGCGAGATACGCGTCGATGTGCGGCAGCAGCGCCCGCAGGCCGGGCCAGGTGTCGGGGTCGTCGGCGGGGTCGCCGGGCAGCGCTTCGACCAGGCAGGAGTACGCGGTGAAGCGCGCGGCCCCGCCCTCGGGGAACTCACCCGCTACGCGGGCCACGGCCTGCAGCACGGGGTGCACTGAGACGGTATCGGCGTCCAGAGTGATGAGGCTGCGGGACGCGAGCCTGCCCAGGGACGCGGTCACCTCGGAGTAGCCGCCGAGGGACAGCGGCAGGGTGCGCGGGATGCCGTCGGGGGCGTACCAGGCGAGGACCAGCAGGATCCTGACCGCCAGCGGATCGTCGAGGTCGGCCAGGGCATCGCTCAGGACGCGGGCCACGCTCGCCCCGCCGACTTCGCTCGTGTACAGCACGGCCGGGTCGTTCTCCAGCATGGTCGCGTAGTCCCCGGGCGAGACATACGCCTGCGCGCAGTACGCGGCCGCCTGCTCCACCGCGAGCGGGAGGCAGCCGAGCTCCCCGCACAGCCGGTCCGTGTCGTCGGCCGCCGTGCTCTCGCCGACGATCCGCTGGAACAGGTCGACCGCTTCCGGGCGTTCGAGCACGTCGAGGGTCTGGGTCCGGGCCAGGGTGTGCCAGCCGGTGCGGCGGCGGCTGGTGATGAGGAAGCGGCCACCGGCGCCCGTGCGGGCGAGCAGCTCCCCCACGTGGGCCGGGTCCCGCACGTCGTCGAGGATCAGGAGCCAGTCCTGGTGCGCGGCGAGCCACTGGAGGATCCACTCGCGGCGCAGGTCGCGGAACTCGTCGCCCCTGAGGGGTGGGTGGAGCGCGACGGCGAGGTCCGCGAGCCCCAGCTCCGGGGACTCCGGCGAGTCCGCCTTCAGCCACCACAGGGGCGCGTACGCCGCGTAGTGGCTCGCCGCCCACGCCCCGACGAGCGCCGACTTCCCCACCCCGGGCATGCCGAGCACCACGAGCGGCGAGCCCAGCTCGTCCGCGTCCAGCGCGAGCTCCAGCTCGTGGAGCCGGCGCTCACGCCCGACGAAGAGCCGCGCCCTGGGGAAGCTCCGCAGCGCCGCTGGCGGCGGCACCAGATCGGGCGGGGTGAGGGCCGTGGGCGCGGACGGCCCCACCGTGTGCGCCCGTACCTCGGACGCGGCCGTGACCACGATGTCGCGGTCCCCGACCACCAAGTCGTGGTCCCCGGCCACCAGTTGTCCGCCGTCCGAGATGCGCACGGTCGGCCTCGGTGTCTCCGACACCTCGATCGCCACCCCCCGCAGCACCCCGAGGGCCTCCTCGCTCACGAGCGCGAAGGGCCGGCCCGCGTCGCCCAGCTTCCGCGTCCCCGTGCCCGCTTCGACGGGTACGACGGCACGGAAGGCGTGGGCCGCCGCGCCCTCGTGGCGCTGGATCTCATCGCCGATGCGGGTCAGCGTCTCGGCGACGGCGAGGGACTCGGGGCGCGGCAGGGTCTCCAGGAGGGCGCCGCGGGCCCCCGGCACGAAGTCGTACAGGTCCCGCTGGGCGTCGACGGGTTCCAGGAGGCCGCTGAGCAGGACCTCCGCGAGGTCGCTCGGCCGGGAGTGCGGGGTGACGCAGCGCTGGATGAGGCGCATCACCGGCAGTGCGGGCACCGAGAGGGCGACGTGCGCGGCGAGGTCGGCGGCCGTGGGCGAGGCGGCCGACTGGAAGCGGAGCACGCGGTCGGCGACGGGCAGATCGCCCTCGATGGTGAGGGGTTCGGGGTGCGCGAGCACGCGCGGCGACACGTAGGTGACGGCCGTGTCGCGGTGGTGGTCGCCCGACGCGGTGACGAGGCCCACCCAGTCGGCGAGCCAGTCGGGCGCGAGTTCCAGGACGGGGACGGGGGCGGCGTCGGCGGGGCGGGGGGCGCGGCCGTCGTGCGGGGTGAAGCGGAGCGCCGTGTTGGGGGCGCCCGCGCGGGACGCGATGGCCGCGCCGGGGACGGCGGGCGCGGCGGTGCGGCGCCACAGGCGCTCGGGCAGGGGCTGGAGGACGGCGGTGGGGCCGCGCTTCGCCCAGGCGTGCAGGACGGGCCCGGCGAGCCCCGCCCACCAGTGCGGGCCCGAGCAGTCGCCGAGGACGAGCGTCACCTGACGGCCCGTCGGGTCGGTCAGGGCATCCGGGGGCAGGAGGGGGCTGTGCGGGGACGAGCGGATGCCGAGACGTGAACTCCTGGGCTGGGGATGCCGATTGGGCACACCGGCGCCTGCCGGGTCGGCGTCCGTCGAGCCGGTGTCCGACGAGCCGGTGTCCGTCAGATGCCAGACCCGCACGTCCCGGAACGCCCCGGTCCGCTGCATCGCGTCCCGCAGCTCGCGCACCAGCGGCCGCCACACCGCCATCGCGGGCCCGGTGTCGACGACCAGGGCGAGGCTCAGCCAGCGGTCGGTGACCGGCACCATGACCGGCGCCCACGGGTGCGGTCCGCGCCGGGACGCCGCGCGGGTGGCGGTGGCGTCCTCGTCGAGGGTGCGGCGGCGGGGGTCGGGGACGCGGCGCTTGAGGGGGCGCAGGGCGCGCTGGACGGCCAGTTCGTCGCGCAGGGTGCGCGGCGCGGGGACGAGGAGTTCGGCGGCGTCGGTGCCGGGGAGCCCGGTGCCGCGCGGAATGTGGAGGGGGCGGGCGGCCGGGGCGGGTGCGGGCTCGGGAGCCTCTTTTGGGCCTGCGGTACGCGGCGTGAGGGCCCCGGCCTGGTTCCCTTCGACAGCCGTTCCCAGCGGCACGGACATGCCCGCCCGCTGCGTTCCGACGCCGGGGAACGAGGCAGCCGGGCTCGTGCCACGCGGCGGGTCCTCCTCACCGGGGCCACGCGGCAACCGTTCCGCGAGCCACAGCATCTCCGCGAGCTCCAGCGGAGTGACCGGCGGCCCGAGGGCGTTCAGGGTGTCCCGGAGGCGGTCAATCGTCATCGGTGCGCGCCTCACCGCTGAGGAAGGGCATCACCTGGTCGGCGAGGGCCAGGATGTCGACGGGCGGCTCGCGCAGCGCGGCGTGGTGGCACATGTAAATGGCGTTGAGCAGCTGGTCGTTGGCGAGCAGCCCGCCGCCGCGCCGCTCGAAGAAGCGCTGGACGACGTCCCGCGCGCCGTCGGGGAGCTCCCCGTCCCCGCCCCCGACGACCCCGCTGAGATGCGCACGGACGATCGCCGTCAGCTCGGCGGTGCTCGTGGGCTGCTTCAGGTCGACGGTGACGCAGCGGCGCAGGAACGCGGGCGGGAACTCCCGCTCGCCGTTGCTGGTCATGACGACCAGCGGGAAGGCGCGGCAGGTCACGGTGCCCTGACGGATCTCGACGCGGTCGGTGGTGCTGTCGGCGGTCATGACCTTGGCGGTGGGCTCCGCGCGCCGGGCCAGCTCGACCAGTTCGTACGAGCCCTTCTCGAAGATGGTGAGGAGGTCGTTGGGCAGGTCGATGTCACTCTTGTCGATCTCGTCGATCAGGAGGACCCGAGGGTGCTCGTACGGCAGCAGCGCGGTGCCGAGGGGGCCGAGGCGGAGGTAGTCGCCGATGTCGTCGCCGGGGCCCTGGGAACGGTCGGAGCCCGGGGAGCCGTCGGGGCCCGGCGAGCCGTCGGCGTGTTCGCGCCGCGCCCGCTCGGCGGCGTACAGGCGCGTCAGCGGGTCGTACTCGTACAGGCCGTCCCGCAGCGTCACCCGGCTGGTGATGGGCCAGTGCAGCACCTTGCCGAGGCCGAGCTCGCGGGCGACGGCGTGGGCGAGCGTGGACTTGCCGGTGCCGGGGGCGCCGGTGACCAGGAGCGGGCGGCGCAGGTAGAGGGCGGCGTTGACCTGGCGTACGGCGGCGGCGCTCGGCCGGTAGCTGGCCGCCGCGTGCTCGTGGGCGAGGTCGGGGGCGGGCGGGGGCAGGACGGGGCCGCCGGTGAAGTCCCGCCAGGGCGGGGGCGGGGGCAGCGTGGCGATCCCGTCGTGCGGGTCGCGGTCGCCCAGGTACACATGCCAGGTCGCGCCCTCGGCGGCGGTCGCGTCGGCGGCGGGTCCGGGTGGGGCCATCTCGGGCACCTCTCATGCACCTCGCATGGCGAGCGGCGGGTCGGGGTCGCGCTCCGGGTCGTCCCAGAACAGGGTGAGGCGGTGTCCGCAGTGGTCGGCGTGGCCCCTGCTCGGGGAGCGCGCCTCCTTGCGGAGCCGCATGATCTCGACGGGCAGCCGGTCGGGGTCGAGGGCGTGGAGCACCCCCACGAGCGCGTCGAGGAACTTGTCGGCCGCGCACGCGTCGTGGGCGCCGCCCCCGCAGTCGTAGCGCCGCCACAGCATGATGGGCACGCCGGTGTCCAGCGCGGCGGACAGCCAGTCGGGGCCCGGCGTCGCCGCGTACGCGAGGGCGCACAGGTCGTCGTCGGCTTCGAGCAGGTCGTAGAACTCCTGGTAGGTGTACGGGAGTGTGCAGTCGAAGCCCTCGGGGCGGGTCTCGCCGCGGGCCCGCACGGTCTGCCAGCGCCGCCGGGTCAGGCGGGTCGCCCACAGCGGCTTGAGGCGTTCGACGTGCCGCACCACCACGGGCACCGTGCGCAGGGGGCGGGGTCGCGGGGCGCCCGGCTCGCGGATCTCCCACTCCTCGAAGGGCTGGTTCATCAGGCCGTCGGGCACCACGAACTCCACCATCCAGTCGGAGTCGTTCACCTGGCCGACCTGCTCGGCGAGGGCCGCCTCGACCTTCGCCCGCACCTGGTCGCGGCGGATGCGCTGCCGCTCCTTGCGGCTGACCGGCACGCCGTCGACGACCGCGCACACGGTCAGGTCGAGGCTCGCGCCGCGCGTGAGGGGTTCGAGCCGCACCATGACGGAGCCCACCGGACCGGACCCGGCGTCCGCGGCGCCGGGCGCCCCCGGCGCCTCGTAGCCGGGCTCCCACCGCCGCAGCCACTGCTCGACGCGCGCCCAACTGCCGTCCGGCACACCGGATCTGAGCGCCGTGAGCAGCCGCAGGAGGCGGTTCTCGCCGGACATGTTCTCGCCGACGTAGCGCACGGCGGCCCAGACCGAGGCGAACGGCGGCAGCGGGCGGCGGAAGGCCGGGAAGGCCCGCCGGACGACGAGCTCCAGGGCGACGACCGGCTCGACGCCCGCCAGCAGGGCCCGCAGTTCACGGCGCGGCTGCGGGTTCGGGAGCCAGTCGAGGTCGAGGAGGTCGTCGAGGTCCTCCCAGTGGCGGCGGATGGTGCGCAGCGGCATGATGCGGCCGATGTATCCGGCCTGCTCGCCGTCCAGTACGGCGTCGGTGACCATGCCGACGACGCGCCCCGTCGCCGGGTCGTACGCCGCGGAGCCGCTGAACCCCTCGTCCAGGCGCCGCAGATGGGCCTCCTCGACGTCGACCTCCTGCCACTCCGCGCCGAGGGTGCGGTCGTCGCTGGTGCGGAGGGTGGCGTAGGTGCCGTGCGCCTCGTGGCCGTCGGGGAAGCCGAGGGCGCGCAGCTCGTACGAGGCGGCGCGGCCGGCGCGGCCGAGGGCCACGGCGCCCGGCGCGAATCCGCACGGCGTGACGTCGACCGCGTCCGCCAGCTCGACGACGGCGACGTCACCGGCGTCCCCCTGCTCGCGCCAGCCGCCGCGCCAGGCCACCGTGCCGGGCAGCGCGTCCCGCACGCCGGGCAGGGTCACGTGCACCTCGGTCACGCCCTCGACGACGTGGGCGCAGGTGATCAGGCGCGTCGCGTCGACGAGGAAGCCCGCCCCCAGGACGTAGCCGTCCTCCCTGCCGATCCGCGCACGCCACTCGTGCATGGCCGACATTATTCGCCCTGCACGCCCCCTCCGCGCGCCCATCGCAACTTCACCGTCAGATGCCCTTCGGCGGCCGTCTTCGCGATCACGGCCCCCGCGGCCGCGCTGAGCTTGACCCCGAACTCCAGTGATATCTCATCAGGGTTGAGAGCCTTGTCGCGGAACGTGCTCAGCGCGGACACGGCGGCGCCGCGCACGTTCCCGAGCGCGGCCTCGAACCGCCCCTCCACGTCGTGGATCTCCCCGCCCCCGTCCCTGCGCCGCACGGACCTGAACCCCGGATCCCGGGAGTCCACCTCCACGACGACGGGCCCGTCCTCGGACTCCCACCGCATCAACTCGCTGGCCATTCAGCGCCCCCTAGGTCGACGGTGCTCTGTCCCTTCCCCTCAACACGTCGACCGATACGCGAGCGCGGGCAGATAGGTGCGCCACTCGGCGCGGGTGAGTCCGCCCCGGGCGCGTCCGCACGCGGTGTCGGCGGCGCGTTCCGGCGACAGGGACAGCCTCCGCACGGGGGCTCGCGGGGTCGCGACCCGCAGTTCGTCCCCGGCGAAGCCGAGCGCGAGGACGGGTCCATCGCCTCCTGGGTACACGGCGCCGGTGAGGCGGGGGGTCCCGGTCTCCCACAGGCGGACGGAGCCGTCCTCGCTGCCCAGGGCGAGGTGGCGGCCGTCCGGGGAGAAGGCGAGGACCGGGGCGTCCTCGGCGGTGCGGTCGGAGCCGGGGTCGAGCATGCCGAGCGGGTGCGTGCCCCGCGCGTTCCAGAGCGTGAGCCTGCCGCTGCGGTCGGCCACGGCGAGATAGCGCCCGTCGGGGCTGAAGGCCACGGCCCGGGCGGTGCCCTCACCGCGCAGGGCGGGTGCCGACCGTCCCGTCCTGACGTCGATCAGCCTGCCGCTGTCGGTGAGGACCGTACGGCCGTCAGGACTCAGGGTGCTCATGAAAATACCTGGCGACCGGCGCAGCTGCCGGGTTCGGATGTGCTCGCCGACCTTCCACACGTCGATGCCCCGGTCGTCGTTGTCCCGTGTGCCGGACGGCCCTCCTGAGGTGACGACGGGGCCGCTGTCGGACGGCACCACGAGGCTCTCGACGTAGGAGGGGATGACGGTGCGGGACCTCTGGCGCCGCCGGTCGACGCTCCACTGCCGCACGGCCGTCCCT
Organism: Streptomyces sp. NPDC059003; assembly: GCF_042740445.1. Lineage (NCBI taxonomy): Bacteria > Bacillati > Actinomycetota > Actinomycetes > Kitasatosporales > Streptomycetaceae > Streptomyces > Streptomyces sp. NPDC059003. Next base: position 39,393 of record NZ_JBHYJH010000011.1, read on the forward strand.
CCTGCCCCGTCGGTCGTCTCGTCGAGCGCGTACGCCAGCGTCTCCCCCGTCGGGGAGAACGCGAGGGGAGGGTCACCGCACCCTTCGCACACGCGCCCCGGCAGGGTGGCGAGGAATCGGCCGTCCCGCGCGTCGCGCAGCTGCACCTCCCCTGTGCCGCCCCGGCGTCGGGTGACCGCCATGGTGCGGCCGTCCGGGCTGAACTCCGCCGCGCCGAGCGGCCGGTTCAGGCGCCCCCGCGCGAGCTCGGCGCGGCTGTCGAGGCTGCGCACCACACCGTCATCCACCGTGTAGCGGATCACACCGTCCGCCACGTCGAGGGAGACCTCGGCGGCCGCACCCTCCTCCACGTCGTACCGCATCAGCGGCGCTTCCGGGTCCGCGGTGCGCCACAGGGCGACTCCGGCAGCATCGAGGGTCACGGCGAAGGCACCGTCCGCGCTGAAGTCCACAGCTGATTCAAGGCTGTCGGGCGCGTCGATCGGCGGTCGTTCCCGGCCCGACGGCAGCTCCCGCGTGCGGATGCCGCCCCCGCCGCTGAAGGCGACGGCCCGGCTGTCCGGGGTGAAGGTCCAGTCGGCGGAGGAGCAAGCCTGCTTCTGCGCCGCGCGCGGCCACTTCAAGGGCAGCACGCCACCATCGTCGACCTTGCGGACCATAAGGCGCAGGTGGTCCTCGGAGCAGGTGGCGAGGAGCCGGCCATCAGGGCTCAGCAGCGCGAACGGGCTGTCGCCCTGGACGGTCCACGCGGCCCGTGGGCGGTGCCCGTCCCGCCGGATGTCCCAGATCTGAACGACGTGGCGGCCGCGCTGCCGCGTCTGGACGACGAAGGACCGCCCGTCGGCGCCGAATTGGCCATCCGTGTCCCGCAAGGTCCGCGGCCCGAAGGGCCGCCCCCGTGCGCGCCCCGCCCGCAGGTCCCACACCCCGAAGCCGCGCCTGGTCTGATACACGGCCAGCCGACCGTCACGGCTCACATCGGAGAAGACCCGGAAGGTCCCCGGCGTACGGTGACTCCCGATCCGTCGTCCGCTCCGGGTGTCCCACTGGGTGACGCGGTCCCGGTCGAGTGTCGTCAGGACACGGCCGTCGCCGCTCACCTGGGACGAGCCGGCACTGACGACTCCCGACTCCCGCTGCGCCGCCGCGCTCCGCACCGCCTCCCGTGTCTCCGGCAGGTCCGCGATCCGCCAGGCAGCGACGCTCAACCGCAGCGCGGTCCGCGGGTCCGAGACCCGCAGCGTCCGGGCGACGCCGACAACACGCCGCGCCTGCGCCTCCGCCGCACGCCGCTCGCCGTCGCGGTTCTCCTGCCAGGCCACCGTGCCCGCCACCGCCGCGAGGCACACCAGCACGGCGAGTGCGCACAGCAGGGCACGGGTGCGGCGGACGGCGCGGGTCCTCGTGCGGACGCCGTGGTCGTGAGCGGCGACGGCCGCGTCCAGGAACTCCCGTTCGAGGACGGTGAGGTCACCGCGGTCGGCGAAGGCCTCGCGCGCGGCGGTGAGGCGCGTCCCCCGGTACAGCGCTCCCGGGTCCCGCTCCAGCTCCGCCCACGCCGCGGCCGCCTCCGTGAGGTCCCGCTGCGCCCGCAGCCGCTCGCGGCCGTCCTCCACCCACCCCCGCAGCCGCGGCCACGCGCTGATGAGCGCCTCGTGGGCGAGGTCCACACGCCCGCCGTCGACGGTCAGGAGCCGGGCCGTGACGAGGCGTTCCAGCACGTCGTCGCAGTCGTCGGGGAGTTCGGCGCGGGCGACGGTGCGCCGGGTGTCCTGCGTGCCGTCGCCGGGCGCGACCATGCGCAGGAGCACCGCGCGGGCGGTGTCGGCCTCGGCGGTGCTGAAGCGCCCGTACACGTCCTCCGCGGTGTGCGCGATGGCACCGCGTACGCCGCCGATCGCCTCGTACGCCGCGAGGGTGAGCGTCTTGCCGCTGCGCCGTCGCCAGACTTCCCGCAGCGCGTGTGCCATGAGCGGGAGCCCGCCCGGCTCGTCGCCGACGTCGGCGACCACGCGGGCGGTCAGCGCGCGCTCGACGACGAGGCGTTCGGCCGCGGCGGGCCGCACGATGGCCTCGCGGAGCCGTGCGGGCGGCATCGGGCCGACGAGCAGCGTCGCGTCGCGCAGGACGTCGGCGAGGGGGCCGTGTTCGGCGCAGCGGCCGTAGAAGTCGGCGCGCACGGCGAGGACGACGCGCAGGCGGCTCGCGGCGTCGCGGGCCGGGGCGAGCAACTGCCCGAGGAACCGCTCCCGTTCGGCCGGGTCGTGGCAGAGCGAGAAGATCTCCTCGAACTGGTCGACGACGAGGAGGGTGTCGCCGTCGCCGTCGCCCGGCTCGAAGAGGGCCCGATGGGTGCGGGCCGGGCGGTCGCCCGGCGTGAGAATCCGTATGGCCGCGAGCCGCGGCACCACCTGTGCCGCCGCCCCGGCCGGCCGGTCACCGTCCCCGCCGGGTCCGCCGGATCCACCGGGTCCACCGGATCCACCGGATCCACCAGCCCCACGGCCTCCCGCGCCCGGGCCCCGCTCCAGCCCCGCGCCCGCGCCCGCTTCGCCCCGGTCGGCCTCCGCGCCCGGCCCACGCCCGTCGGCCCGCACGCCCGCCCCGAGCCCGTCGGCCCGCACGGCCGACGCGCTCCGCCCGCCCGACGCACCCCCACCGCCGCGCGCCCCCGCGTCACGTCCGCCGGGTCCCGCACCCGGTTCACCCCGACCACTGCGCGCCCCGCGCCCGGCGCCGGGCACCATCGCCTCCCCTGACCCGGCCTCCCCTGACCCGGCCTCCCCTGACCCGGCCTCCCCTGACCCGGCCTCCCGTAACGCCGGTATCAACCCCGCCCGCAGCAACGACGACTTCCCGCTGCCGGACGCGCCCACCACCGCGGTGACGCGGCGGCGCCCCACCAGGTCCAGGAGTTCGTCGACGAGGTCGTCGCGGCCGTGGAAGCGGGACCGGTCGTCCGGGCCGAAGCGGGCCAGGCCGGGGTAGGGCGACTCGCCCTCGTCGGCGGCGGGTTCGGCGTCCGCCGCGACCGCCTCGTACCACCGACGCTCCCACTCCGGCACGTCACCCCCGCACGCCTCCACGTACGCGCGCAGCACCGCCAGCGTCGGAAGCCGGTCTCCCGCCGCGGCGGCGGAGAGCGTGGGCGCGGAGTACGGGACGCGTTCGGCGAGGGCTCGGTAGGTGGGGCCGCCCGCCTCCTCGCGGAGCTTGCGCAGCCCGTGCGCGAGCTTCTGCACCGGCCCCGCGGTGGGCTCCAGCGGTTTCTCGCGACGCCCCATCCGTCCCCCTCACACCAGCCCCACCGGCCCCGCCGCCGACCACGCTAACAATTGATTGACGGCCCAGGACGGGGCTGCCTATCAATCCCCACGCGGCTGAACTCGGGTTTTCCGTCCACCAGCGCACGCTGGTTCATCCTGGGGAGCCCGCCATCACCGCCGTCGAGACCACGCATCGCCCCCGCGCGTCCGTCAAGGCACCGCCTGCGGGACCGCTCCGCCCCGCGCCCGGCCGCCGGGCGGCGGTCACCGTCGCGCTGCCGGGTGCCGTCCTGTCCCTCGCCCTCGGCCTGTGGGGCCTGCGCCGCGAGGGGAGCATGTGGCGCGACGAGGCAGTGACGTACGACATGGCGCACCGCGATCTCTCCGGCCTGTGGCGCACGCTCGGCACCGCTGACGCCGTGCACGGTCTCTACTACCTGGTGATGCACGGCCTGTTCGCGGTCTGCTCGCTCTTCGGGAGCGTCGATCCGCTGCTCGTGCTGCGGCTGCCGTCCGTCGTGGCGATGGCGGTCGCGGCGGCGGGGGTGGCGTGCGTCGGGCGGCGTCTCTCGGGGGCGCGTGCCGGGCTGTTCGCCGGGACGGTGTTCGCGCTGCTGCCTCCGGTGCAGCACTTCGCGCAGGAGGGGCGTTCGTACGCGATGGTGTGCGCGCTCGTCGTCTGGGCGACGTATCTGCTGGCGCGGGCGGGCGCGGGACCGTGCCGGGGCTCGTGGACGGGGTATGCGGCGCTGATGCTCGCGGCGTGCCTGCTGCACGAGTTCGCGGTGCTCGGGCTTGTCGCGCACGGGGTGGCGGTGGGGCGGGGCGTGCGGCGCGCGTGGGCGGCCCGGGCGGCGGCCGTGGGCGCGGTGGTCGCGCCGCTCGCCGTGTTCAGCCAGCGGCAGTCGGCCCAAGTGGACTGGATCGGGACCGACGTCGGCGCGTACGGTGGCGCGCTGCTCATGTGCGCGGGCGGGCTCGCCTGCGCCGTGTTCCTTGTGCACGGCGACGTCGCGTCCCCGCCCCCGGCGTCCGGCGAACCGGTGTCGGCACAGCCGGTCCGACTGCCGCGCCTCGCGCTCGCCCTGCTCTGCGTGCCGACGCTCGCCCTGCTCCTGATCAGCGCCGTCAAACCCCTCTACGTGGATCGCTACGTCCTGTACTGCGTCGCGGGGCTCGCGCTGCTCGTCGGTGCCGCCCTCGATCTCGTGGCGCGCGGCGGGCGGTGGGGCCCTGCCGCCGCCGGGGCCCTCGCCGCCGTGGCCCTGGGCGCGCACCTGCCCGCGATGACGGAGCTGCGTACCCCGCCGAGCCGCGTCGACGACGCGACGGCCGCGGCGAGGGCGCTGCACGAGGCCGGGCGGACCGGGGACGCGGTGGTGTACATGCCGCTGCGGCGCAGGGTGTGGACCCTGCCCTACCCGTGGGCCGCCGACGGCCTGCGCGACGTGGCGCTCGCCCGCGGTCCGGCCGCGTCCCACACGCTGTACGGCACCGAGGTCCGCCCCGACGTCCTGCGTGCGCGCATGCGCGCACGGACCCGCATCGTCGCCGTTGCCGATCCGGCCGGTGCGCCCGTGGACGCGAGCCCTCAGGAGGCCGTGAAACGGGACGTGCTCGCGCGGTACTTCGTGCCCTGCCGGACCGCATACGCCAAGGGCGCCCGCATCACCCTCCACGCCCGACCCGGCCACTGCTGACCCCTCCCCGGCCATCACCCCTAGCCCTCACTACTCAAGTTTGACTACGCTGCCTCCCATGGCCGAGAAAACCATCCCCATGCTCCCTTGCCGAGCCACCCAGCCCGTCGTCGACTTCTACGCCGCCCTCGGATTCGAGACGACGTTCCTCCAGAAGAGCCCGTACGCGTACGCCATCGTCGAACGCGGCTCCGTGGAGCTGCACTTCTTCGGGATGAAGGGGTACGAGCCCACCGAGTCGTACTCGGGGTGCTACGTCCTCACGGACGACGTCGACGCGCTGTACGAAGCCTTCCGCGCCGGGCTCAAGGCGGCGTACGGGAAGGTGCCGCGGCGGGGGCTTCCGCGGATCGGGCCGCTCAAGGACATGTCGTACGGGGTGCGGCAGTTCCTGGTGACCGATCCGAGCGGGAACTGCGTCCGGATCGGGCAGCAGATCAGCGAGGACCAGTCCCATCGGACCCCGCCCAAGGAGACCTTCGCGCGGGCCCTGCACATCGCCGATCTCTTCGTCGACTCCAAGGAGGACCTGCCGGGCGCCGCGAAGGTGATCGACCGGGCCCTGGGGCTCACGGACGAACGGCCCACGCCCGCGCAGCACGTGCGGCTGCTCGTGCTGCGCGGCGACATCGCCCAGCGGCTCGGCGACGACGAGCTCGCCGCGCGGCTGCTCGCCGAGGCCGCCGGCATCGGACTCACGGACGAGGAGCGGGAGTCGGCGAGGGACGCCCTCGCCCGCCTCGCCGACCTGCGGTCCTAGGTCGTGTCCGAGCCCGGCAGGCGCGTCAGGACTGCTTGACCGCCACGTACACCGTGTGCGCCACGAGCAGGTACAGGTCGGACCGCCGGTGCAGGCTCGCCGGGTCCGACGGGTCGAGCAGGCGGTCGAGGGTCGCCCCGTCCTCCGCCGACAGCGGGGGCTCGCCCGGACCCTCGGAGTCCTGCGGGTCCTGTGGGTCCTGTGGGTCCTGCGGGGCCTGCGGGGCCGCGAGGTGCCGGTAGCGCTCGAAGACGTCGATGACGTGGGCGCGGGCCCGGTCGTCCAGGGGTGCCGGGAGGTCCAGGAGGAAGGAGCGCGTCGCCTCGTGGCGCAGGCCCGCCGCCGCGAGCATCGCCGGCCAGTCCTCCACCGTATCCTTGGCGCCGGGCAGGGCCGCCCGCATCCGCGTGAACCACGCGTCGTTGGCCGCGTTCAGGCGGGCCTGGAGTCCGGGGCGGCCGATGCCGATGTCGCGGGGCAGGCTGTGCGGCGGCAGGCCGCCTTCGAGGACGGCGAGCGCGCCGCCCGGCGCGAGCCGGTCCGCGAGCGCGGTGAGCGCGGCTACCTGGTCGCCGACGTGGTGCACCGAGCGGGACGCCCAGATCAGGTCGGCGGGCGCCAGCTCACCGAGGCCAGCGGGGAGTTCGGCCCGGTGCGCGCGGACGCGGTCCGCCAGGCCGAGGCGCTCCGCGCGGGCCGTCGTGCGCTCCAGGAGGGCAGGCTCCGGGTCCGCCGCGACCACCTGGGCCTTCGGGAACTCCTCGGCGAGCAGACAGGCCACCACGCCGGGGCCGCTGCCCGCGTCCACGATCAGGCCCGGCTCGGCACCGGCGCCGCGCAGCTCCCCGAGCCAGGCGGCGACGTCCCGGTACAGCGGCGCCGTGACCTCGGCGTTCTGCTCCAGGACCGGAGCCATCACCGCCCAGTCGATCTCCGCGCCTCCGTGGCCGTGCCCATGTCCGTGCCCGTGCCCATGTCCGTTTCCGTGACCGTTTCCGTGGCCGTGCCCGTGCTTCTTGTCCGCCGTCATCCGCCTCGCCGCCTCTTCCTCCGGGAATGCCCCCAGCCTGCGCCCCTTCCGGCGGATTCGGCCACTCAGCTTGCGGTTTCGGCAAACGGCTGCCCGGGCCGGGACCGCGTCAGGCCGGTGGTTTGCGGAACGCCCGCAGGCTGAACTCCGGGTCCGGGCGCCGCACTTCCTGGTCGGGCAGCTCGGCGAGCCGCTCCGCGTACCCCCGCGCCATCGCGCTGTCCGGCGGAATGCTGGTGAACCAGCCGCGGTACAGGTCCTCCACGGTGCTGCGCGGGCTGCGGCCCTGCCCGTGGCCGCGGAACCGGGCCCGGCCCGCGGCGACGAGGCCGCAGTCCGCCGCGTACGACGCCACGCGCGCCGAGCCGTCCACCGCCGCCCTGATGGGGCGGCCCGCGATCGCGGCGTCGATGTCGCTGCCGACGTTGTGCGAGACCGCCTTGTCGACGGTGGTGACGAGCACGCCGCCGGGCCGCAGCACCCGCGCGCACTCGGCGACCACCGTCCGCGCCTCCTCCTGGTCCGCGAGCAGGTGGAGCAGCCACACCGCCGTCACCGCGTCGAACTCCGCGTCGGGGAACGGCAGCCGGCGGCTGTCGCCGAGCACGATCGCGCCGGGCACCCGCCGGGCGGCCATCCGCGCCATGGCGTACGTCGCGTCGACGCCCGTGACGCGCAGGCCCGGCCGGTCGGCGAACCGCCGGGTGACCAGGCCGGTGCCGCACCCGACGTCGAGGAGGGTGCGGGTGGCCCCGGGCAGCAGCGAGAGGACGGCGGCGGCCGCCGCGTCAGCGCGGGGCTCGCCGCCGCGGGAGGCGTCGTATCGGTCGGCTTCCTTGCCGTAGTCGAGCATCATGTGCTCGATCATCAGGTCGCGCCGTGGCCCGGCGCCACCTCCTCGACCCTGCGGGCGAGTTCGAAGTCGAGTCCGGTGACCTTGCCGCCGACGCTGTGCGTGTTCACGGCGAGGGACACCGTGTCGTACCCGAGGGTCACGTCCGCGTGGTGGCCGAGGTCCTCCTGGGTCCGGGCGATGTGCACGACGAACGCGGCCGCCGCGAAGTGCGAGCCGAGCCGGTAGGTGCGCGTGATCCTCTCGTCGGCGGCGGACCAGCCGGGCAGCTCGGCGAGCCGGTCCTCGATCTCCTTCTGCGACAGCGGTTCGGGCATGGCCGCGCTCCTTCCCCATGCGGTTCGGCTTCCGGGCGGGGCGGCCAGGGGTGTTCGCCGTGGCGCTCCCGGGTGTCGTGCCAGCGTGCCACAGGCGATCGGGACGGCGCCCCAGCGGCGCACGCATTCGGCCGAGCGCTCGATTACCGTCTGCGGTATGACGACTCACGCGCCCGGCAAGCGGCACACCACCGGCGGCAAGCGGCACGCCCCCGCGCCCTCCGAGGTGGGCGCGCTCCTGCGCGGCTGGCGCGAGGAGCGGCGCGTGAGCCAGCTCGAACTCGCGCTGCGCGCCGACTCCTCCGCGCGGCACATCAGCTTCGTCGAGACGGGCCGCGCCAGACCGAGCGAGGAGTTCCTCCTCAAGCTCGCCGACCACCTCGACATACCCGTACGGGAGCGCAACGCGCTGCTGCTCGCCGCAGGCTACGCCCCGCGCTTCCCGCAGACACCGCTCGACGACCCGTCGATGGACGCGCTGCGCGGCTGCCTGGAGCAGCTGCTGCGGGGCTACGAGCCGTATCCGGCCCTGGTCGTCGACGCGACGTACCACGTGGTCGCGGCGAACCGCGGCATCGCGACACTCCTCGACGGCCTTCCCGAGCACGTCCTCCAGCCGCCGCTGAACGCCATGCGGATCGTGCTGCACCCCGAGGGCCTCGCCCCGAAGATCCGCAATCTGCGGGAGTGGCGCGGACATCTGCTGCACCAGATGGGACGGCAGATCGCGCTCCAGCGGTCGACGGAGCTGCGGGCGCTGTACGAGGAGGTGGCGGCGTACCCGGTCGAGGACCCGGGCGAGGACGCGCGGGCGAGCGGGAACGTGCCGTACTTCGCGCTGCCGCTGCGGATCGAGCACGAGGGCCAGGTGCTCTCCTTCATCTCGTCGATCTCGACGTTCAACACGCCGATGGACGTGACCGTCGCCGAGCTGGCCATCGAGACGCTGCTCCCGGCCGACCCGGCGACGGTCAAGTACCTTCAGGAGAGGGCCTAGCCTCCGGATCCTCCAGGGGGAGGCCCGGCCGCCGTTCAGGCCCTGTTCAGGCGGGCCCGTCGCCCTTCTTCCCCTCCGTCTCGTCGTCCACGATCTCCGCGTCCACGACCGCGTCCTCGGGGCCCGCACCGCCCTGTGCGCCCTGCGCGCCCGGTGAGCCCTCCGACGAGGTCCCCTGCGCGCTCTCCTGCGCGGAGGTCGCGTACATCGCCTGCCCCAGCTTCTGGCTGACGGCCGCGAGCTTCTCCGCCCCGGTGCGGACGGCGCGTGTGTCCTCGCTGTCCGGGCCCTCCAGGAGGGCCTTCAACTCGGCGACCGCGGCCTGCACCTCGGCCTTGGTGTCGGCGGGGACGCGGTCCAGGTGCGCGGCGTTGTCGTTCAGGAAGCGCTCGGTCTGGTAGACGAGCTGCTCGGCCTGGTTGCGGGTCTCGGCGGCCTCGCGGCGCTTGCGGTCCTCGTCGGCGTACCGCTCGGCGTCGCGGACCATGCGGTCGATGTCGTCCTTGGGCAGCGCGGAGCCGCCGGTGACGGTCATGCGCTGCTCGCGCCCGGTGGCCTCGTCCTTCGCGGAGACGTGCATGATGCCGTTGGCGTCGATGTCGAAGGTGACCTCGATCTTCGGGACGCCGCGCGGCGCGGGCGGCAGGCCCGTGAGGTCGAACACGCCGAGCTTCTTGTTGTACGCGGCGATCTCCCGCTCGCCCTGGAAGACCTGGATGCCGACGGACGGCTGGTTGTCCTCGGCCGTGGAGAAGGTCTCCGAACGGCGCGTGGGGATGGTCGTGTTGCGCTCGATGAGCTTGGTCATGATGCCGCCCTTGGTCTCGATGCCAAGGGACAGCGGCGTCACGTCGAGCAGCAGCACGTCCTTGACGTCGCCGCGGATCACGCCCGCCTGGAGCGTGGCGCCGACGGAGACGACCTCGTCGGGGTTGACGCCCTTGTGCGGGTCCTTGCCGGTGAGCTCCTTCACGAGCTCGGTCACCGCGGGCATGCGGGTGGAGCCGCCGACGAGGATGACGTGGTCGACCGCGGCGAGCTTGACGCCCGCGTCCTTGACCGCCTGGTGGAAGGGGCCCTTGCAGCGGTCCAGCAGATCGGCGGTGAGCTGCTGGAACTGGGCGCGGGTCAGCTTCTCCGCGAGGTGCAGCGGCCCCTGCGCCGACGCGGTGATGTACGGCAGGTTGATGTCGGTCTCGCTGGACGAGGACAGCTCGATCTTCGCCTTCTCGGCGCCCTCGCGCAGCCGCTGGAGCGCCATCTTGTCCTTGCTGAGGTCGATGCCGTGGGCGTTCCTGAACTGGGTGACCAGGTGCTCGACGACCCGCTGGTCCCAGTCGTCGCCGCCGAGCTGGGTGTCGCCGTTGGTGGCCTTCACCTCGATGACGCCCTCGCCCATCTCCAGGAGCGACACGTCGAAGGTGCCGCCGCCGAGGTCGAAGACGAGCACCGTCTGGTCGTTCTCCTTGTCGAGGCCGTACGCGAGGGCCGCGGCCGTCGGCTCGTTGATGATCCGCAGCACCTTCAGGCCCGCGATCTCGCCCGCCTCCTTGGTGGCCTGGCGCTGGGTGTCGTCGAAGTACGCGGGGACGGTCACGACCGCGTCCGTGACGTCCTCGCCGAGGTAGGACTCGGCGTCGCGCTTGAGCTTCTGCAGGACGCGCGCGGACAGCTCCTGCGCCGTGTACGTGCGGCCGTCGACCGCGCCGCTCTCCGGGAAGTGCCACCCCGGGTCGCCCATGTGGCGTTTGACGGAGCGGGCGGTGCGCTCCACGTTCGTGACCGCCTGCCGCTTGGCGACCTCGCCGACGAGCACGTCTCCGCTCTTGGCGAAGGCGACGACCGACGGAGTGGTGCGGGCGCCCTCCGCGTTCGCGATGACGGTGGGCTCACCGCCTTCCAGGACGGCGACAACGGAGTTCGTCGTCCCGAGATCGATCCCGACCGCACGTGCCATCTCCAACAACCCCTTCCGACGCGGCGCTCCTGCTGCCTCCAGCACAAAACTTGAGCGGCCCCTTGTCAATGCCGCGTGCGCCGCCGTGTGTGGGTCGCGAGTGCCCCGTGGGGGCACGGCGAATGCCCGCCGCGGACAGGACGGATGCCCTCCGGGGACACGGCGAAGCCGCCGACCGGTCGTGCCGGGCGGCGGCTTCGCGTGGTGGTGCGGGGCGGTCAGGCCAGCTTGGCCGACAGCGTGATCGTCGTGCCGGTCAGGGCCTGGCTGACCGGGCAGTTGGCCTTGGCGTTCTCGGCGGCCGCGAGGAAGCCGGCCTCGTCGAGCCCGGGCACCTCGCCCTCGACGGTGAGGTGGATGCCGGTGATGCCGGTGCCCGGCTGGAAGGTCACGTCGGCGGACGTGACCAGCTTGGTGGGCGGGTTGCCCGCGCCGGTGAGGCCGTGGGAGAGCGCCATGGAGAAGCAGCTGGAGTGCGCGGCGGCGATGAGCTCCTCCGGGCTGGTCTTGCCGTTCGCCTGCTCGGCGCGGGACGGCCAGGACACGGGCTGCTGGCCGATCCCCGACGAGTCGAACGTGACGGTGCCGGAGCCCTCCGTCAGGCTGCCTTCCCAGACCGTGTGCGCGGAGCGCGTGGTAGCCACGATGCCAAATCCCTTCGGTGAAGTTCCGTGGGCTCCATCCGATCACACTCCGGGCGAAAACGCGGCATGGGGCCGGGGCACGGGGCGGTGACGGGGCGGTGACGGGGCTGCGAGAAGCGGCTCCCTTCCCGGCGGCCACCCCCGCGGATCACTCTCCGGTTCCTCTCCGGTTCCTCTCCGGTTGCTCTCAGGACCAGGCAACCCGACGCCCCAACTCCCCCTCCTCATATGTACGTTGCACTCGAACCCCGAGTGCACGAAGAAGGGGTAAGCATGCACCCTCAGTTACGGAGAACCTGCGCCGCGGGCGTCGCGACAGCGGCGGCCGTGGCACTCGCGGCGGGCATGACGGGACCGGCCTCGGCCAACCAACGCCAGGACCGCACGGCGACGGGCCCGGCCCCCGCGGCGGCCGGACCCGATGGCTCCTCGCAGGCCGCGCCCGCGCACCGCCTCACCCTCGTCACCGGAGACCGCGTCGAGGTCGACGCCAAGGGGCGGCTCACCGGATTCGCACCGGCGAAGGGACGCGAACACATACCGGTGCGCACCCGCACCCACCAGGGACACACGCTGGTCCTGCCCTACGACGCCCAGCGCCTGATCACGCAGGGCAAGGTCGACCAGCGCCTGTTCGACGTCACGGAGCTCAGCGCCGAGGCCGACCGGAAGGCCCAGGCGCGCGGCCTCAAGCTGATCATCGGCTACGAGGGGGCCGCACGCGGCGCCCGGGCCGACGTCCGCGCGGCCGGCGGCACCACGGTCCGCCGGAGCCTGAAGACCCTGAACGCGGAGGCCGTCACCACGCCGAAGGACGACGCCGCGCGGCTGTGGCGGGCGCTGACCGACGCGCGCGGGACCACCGCAGGCGTGCGCCATGTGTGGCTGGACGGCATCCGCAAGGCCAGCCTGGACAAGAGCGTGAAGCAGATCGGCGCTCCGAAGGCGTGGGAGGCCGGGTACGACGGCAAGGGCGTCAAGATCGCCGTCCTGGACACCGGCGTCGACGCCACCCACCCCGACCTGAAGGACCAGGTCGCGGGAGCAAAGAACTTCACGCCGTCGCCCGACACCAAGGACCGCATCGGGCACGGCACTCACGTCGCCTCCACCGCGGTAGGTACGGGCGCCAAGTCGAACGGCACGTTCAAGGGCGTCGCCCCCGGCGCGAAGGTCCTCAACGGCAAGGTCCTCAGCGACGAGGGCTGGGGCCAGGACTCCGAGATCGTCGCGGGCATCGAGTGGGCCGCGTCCCAGGGCGCGGACGTCGTCAACCTCAGCCTGGGCGGCGGCGACACGCCTGACGTGGACCCGCTGGAGGCGGCGGTCAACAAGGTCTCCGCCGAGAAGGGCATCCTGTTCGCCATCGCGGCGGGCAACAACGGCGCGCCCGGCTCCATCGACTCCCCGGGCAGCGCGGACGCCGCCCTGACCGTCGGCGCCGTGGACGACAACGACAAGCTGGCCGAGTTCTCCAGCCAGGGCCCGCGCATCGGCGACGGCGCCGTCAAGCCCGACGTGACCGCGCCCGGCGTGAACATCACCGCGGCCGCGGCGCCCGGCAGTCAGATCGAGAAGGAGGTCGGCCAGAACCCCGAGGGCTATCTGACGATCTCCGGCACCTCGATGGCGACCCCGCACGCCGCAGGCGCCGCCGCCCTGCTCAAGCAGCAGCACCCCACCTGGAAGTCCGCCGAGCTCAAGGGCGCCCTCACCGCGTCCACCAAGGGCGGCACGTACACCGCGTTCCAGCAGGGTTCGGGCCGCATCGCCGTCGACAAGGCCATCGGCCAGACGGTGATCGCCGAGCCGGTGTCCCTGTCGTACAAGAAGCAGCTGTGGCCGCACACCGACGACAAGCCGGTCACCAAGAAGGTCACGTACAAGAACCTCGGCACCAAGGACGTCACCCTCGACCTGAAGGTGGCCGCCACCAACCCCAAGGGCGATCCGGCACCGGACGGGTTCTTCAAGCTCGGCGCCGAGAAGATCACTGTCCCGGCGGGCGGGACGGCGGCCGTGGACCTGACCACCGACACCACGCTCGGCGGCGCGGTGAACGGCTTCTACTCCGCGTACGTCATCGCTTCCGGCGACGGCCAGTCCGTGCGCACGGCGGCCGCGGTCGAGCGCGAGGTCGAGTCGTACGAGGTGACCCTGAAGACGCTCGGCCGCGACGGGCGGCCGACGGCGCACTACGCCACGCTCCTCGCGGCGATCACCGGGCCCGACAAGGGCACGAACCGCTTCCCGCACAGCCCGTCCGGCACCACCACGACCCGGGTCGCCAAGGGGAGTTACCTCCTCGACACGGCGGTCTACGTCGACCCGGACAACGGTGACAAGGGCACCGACTGGCTCGTCCGGCCGAAGCTCGCCGTCGACAGGAAGATGACGGTGACGCTCGACGCCCGCAAGGCCGAGCCGGTCGACATCACCGTCCCGGACCGGAACGCCAAGCTGGTGTTCATGGACGCCCGTTACACCTACCAGGGCTACGAGCTGGGCGCGCTGCCCGTCAACGCCTTCACGAGCCTGCGCACCGCGCACCTCGGCCCCGCGGTCCCCTCGGGCCTCGGCCAGCAGTGGCTCGGGACCTGGCGCAAGGGCGCGGACACGCGCTACGACCTGCTGCTCGGCGGCGAGGTGCGCAAGCTCGCGACCGGCTACACCAGGCACCTCAAGGCGGGCGACTTCGCCACGCTGAAGGTCCGCACCGGCGCGTCGACGCCCGACCGGTGGGGCGCCCTGTCCCTCGCCGGCTATCTGCCGGGGGTGGGCGGCATCTCACCGATCCTGCCGCCGCAGAAGCTGCCGCGCACGACGACGTCGTACGTGTCCGCGCTCGACGGGGTGAAGTGGGGCGCCGGCGTCGAGCAGTACGGCGACAAGGACGCCGCCGGTGACCGGGTCCTCGAGGGCGCCTACGACATGGCCCCGGAGACCTTCCGAGCCCGGAAGACGTACACCAGGACGTTCAACACCGGTGTCTTCGGCCCGCGCATCGGCGCCGACATGGGCGTCTTCCGCACGGGCGACCAGCTGCGCGGCCGCCTTCCGATCGTGGCCGACGGCCAGGGGCACCCCGGCTGGACGCTCTACACCAAGGAGAAGTCCGTCCTGTTCCGCGACGGCGTGAAGATCGCCGAGAAGAACGACGCGGTGACGGGCGCCGAGACCTTCAAGGTCCCGGCGGCGGACGCGGAGTACCGGCTCACGGCGTCCGTGACCCGCTCCCCGAAGCTGGCCGCGGTGTCCTCGCGCGTCGACGCCAGCTGGACCTTCCGCTCCCGGCACGTCACGGACGAGACCGCGCTGCCCGTGTCCACCGTCCGTTTCACGCCGAAGGTGGGTCTGGACAGCCGGGCCCCGGCGGGCGTGAAACAGTCCGTGCCGGTGACCGTCCAGGGCCACGCGGCGGGTGACAACCTCAAGTCGCTGACGGCGTACGCCAGTTACGACAAGGGCCGTACGTGGACCGAGCTGAAGGTCGTCGACGGCAGGGCCGAGGTGAAGAACCCGGCCCGCGGCAAGGGCGTTTCCTTCCGCGCCGAGGTCACCGACAAGCAGGGCAACACGTCGACGGTGGCCGTCGTCGACGCCTACATCGGCCGGTAGACCGCAACAGGACAACCTCTGTTTCCCGCCAACCGCGCGGCCCCCTCGCTGTGTTCGAGGGGGCCGCGCTGGTGCGCGGGTCCCGTACGAACAATGGGGCGGCGAATGCCCTGGCCGGCGGGGCTGTTGGGGCGCCGCGGCACGCCCGGTGCGGGTTCCCTATGGCCGGAATGACAACTGGGCAAGGACCGTCCACGGTGACACTTTTAGGCCCCCTCGACCGCGTGCGGTTCAGCCACGCGAGGGGGAGATCACCCAGGGGGTCAGACCATGCGCATGATCTACGCGGACCGCGGACCGTCTCCGCTGGAACTGGAGAAGCCGGGCGCGGCCGGGGAGCGGGACTCCACGTTCGGCTGGTGGGGCGCGTTCAGCATCGAGAAGTTCGCCACCGCTTCACCGCTGTACTACACCCACGAGGACGCCATCGGCTTCCTGGCGTACCTGCAGCAGTTCTACGACCGCAACTTCTGGTTCGCCGACGGGGGCGTCCAGGTGTGGGCGTACGAGGAGACGTACGACAACTGGCAGGACCGCTACGGCATGGACGCGGTGTGCGCCGTGTACCACTCGGGCCACGGCACCATGGACGGCAACGGCGTGTTCTACGCGCCGCTCGGCGCGGCCTGGGACGGCCGCACGGACGCCGTCTCCTCGCGGATGGCACTCGGCAACGAGAAGGCCAAGTACGTCTTCTGGTCCACCTGCCTGTCGCTGCGGGTCCTCGGCGGGCACTCGCCGATCCGTACGTGGGCGGGGCCCAACGTCGGCTTCCGCATGCTGTTCGGGTTCGAGACGACCAGCGTCGACAACCCCGACTACGGCAAGAAGTTCTGGGAGAAGTGGCGGTCGGGGCAGACGTTCTGCGACGCCTGGCTGAACGCGAGCTGGGACATCTCGACGCACCAGGCCCCGTCCGTCTGCGCGGTCGGCGCGACCCAGGCCGAGGCCGAGGGCCGCCTCAACACGGAGCGGAACTTCTACCGCGACGCCGTGCCGGACAACTGGTACGCGTGGCGCTGGTACTACGCGCGCGAATCGCTCGGCGAGCAGCTGACGGCGGCGCCCCAGGGCGCCGAGGTCGTCCAGCTCGCGCCGCGCGACCCGAGCGCCGAGCTCGCCCGGGCGGGGCGGCTCGCATCCTTCCCGGCGGCGGCCCTCGAAGAGGTGCAGGTGGAGCGGCAGGGCGTGCTCAGCGCGAGCTCCGGTGACCGCACGGTGTCCACGGGCCCGCACGCGGTGCGCTGGGTGCGGCTCGCCGAGCCCAACCACCGCAACACCACGCCGCTGGCGACGGACCGCGCGGTCGAGCTCGCGCGGGCCTTCGCCGAGCAGCACGCCGACGGCGCGGAGCTGGTCGTCGACAGCGTGCACGACCTGATGCAGAACTCCGGCACGAAGGACGGCTCGGAGCTCGGCGCGCCGACGACCGTGCAGACGCACGTCACGTTCCGGCAGGCCTTCGACGGCGTCCCCGTCATCACGCCCGACCGCGGCGTGATCCGCGTCGGCCTCGACAACGACGGCACGGTCGTGCAGGCGCAGCTGTCGACGCGGCAGGCCACCGGCAGCTCGCGCGCGCCGTCCAGCCGGGTCGCGGCGCCGACGGGTGAGGGCACGGCGGCCAGGGAGGTCCCGGCGATCAGCGACCCGAACGAGGCGCTCGCCGCCGCGCAGCAGCGGCTGCTCGCCGAGCTCGCGGTCCGCGGTTCGGGCGGCGACGCCTCCGCCGCGGCCGCGCCGGAGCCCGAGGTCAGGGACGTGCCCGGCACGTTCTCCGTGGGCTACGAGGTCGAGGGCAACGAGGCCTACCCGGCGGCCCGCAAGCTCATCGAGATCGGCGCCGCGGGCAGCGAGTACAAGACCCAGCGCTGGGTGACGGTGCCGCTGGCCCGGTAGCGGAAGGGGCCCCGACGGGGGTCGGGCGTCAGGGGGTGGCGGTCCGCTTCTTGCGGGCCGCCATCCACGCGTACACGAGGACGCCCGCGAACAGGAAGAGCACGCCCTGGTAGACCGCCGCGTACCCGGCGCCCGCGACCAGCCACATCGAGAACCCGAACGCGCCCGCGGCGAGCACCGCGTCCCGCACCAGGCGCGAGCGGTTGACGCGGTCGTGCTGCCCGGAGGCGAGGAAGTAGATCTGCGCGGCGGTCGCGAGGAGGTACGGCACGGTCGCGGTGAACGTCGTGACGAGCACCAGGACCTCGAAGACCCCGGACGCGCCCGCCGTGTAGTTGTAGACGGTCAGGAGCGAGGCGAGGACGACGGTCACGAGGACGCCCGCCGTCGGCACGCCGCGCTTCTTCTTCGCGAACACGGCGGGGAAGAGCCCGTCGCGGGCGGCGGCGTACGGCGTCTGGGCGCTCAGGAGCGTCCAGCCGTTCAGGGCGCCGACCATCGACACGAGCGCGGCGACGGCGACGGCGGTGCCGCCCCACGACCCGCCGAACATGACGTCGACGGCGTCCGAGAACGGCGCGGTGGACGTGACGAGCTTGTCGTGCGCGACGGTGCCGAACACGGCGAGCGTGCCGAGCAGATAGACCAGGGCCGCGCCGAGCGTGCCGAGGATGGTGGCCCGGCCGACGTTGCGCCGCGGGTCGCGCACCTCACCGGCGCTGACGGCCGCCGACTCGACGCCCAGGTAGGAGAAGAGCAGGATCGCGGCGGACGCGGACACCGCGCCGATCGCGCTGTCGTCACTGGCCTGGAACGGCCCGAGGTTGTCCGGGTCGAAGAAGAAGAGCCCGCCGAACGCGACGAGCAGCAGCGGCAGGAACTTCAGCACGGTGGCGACGAGCTGCACGGCGCCCACGTACCGCGTCCCGGCGAAGTTGGCGAGCGCGGGCAGGAGCTGCAGGACGAGGGCGGCCAGGCAGGCGGTCCACTTGTGGTCGGTGACCGGCATCAGCACGTCGAGGTAGCCGACGGCGGCGACGGCGAGCGCCGCGTTGGACACCCACGTCGTGATCCAGTACGCCCACGCGGCGAGGAAGCCCGCGAAGTCGCCGAACGCCTCACGCGCGTACACGTACGGCCCGCCGGTGCGCGGGTCGCGCCGGGCGAGCCGGCCGAAGACCAGGGCGAGCGCGATGGCCCCGGCGGTCAGGACGGCGAACGCGACGAGGCTGACGGTGCCGAACGGCGCGACGGAGGCCGGGAGCAGGAAGATGCCGCCGCCGATGATGTTGCCCATGACGAGGCAGGTGGCGACGGGGAGCCCGAACCGGCGGGCGTGCTTGTCGCCGTCGTGCGGGGCGGCCGGCTTGTCCTCCTCGCGGGCCGTGTCCTGCTGGAGCGCCGGAGCCGGCGGGGGTGCGGTTCCGGTGTCGTGCATGGGGTGGTGCGCCTCTCCTCGTGCCGGGCGCCCGGGATCGCCGGGCGCAGGCAATGGTCGGGCACCGCCCACTCAGCGCAAAATCACTGCGCTTTGTCCTGTACGACGGGGTCGGCGGCCGAAAAAGCTGTCGGCGCCCCCGCTTCCGGAAGGCGATCATCCATGGGTGTGACGAGGGGCACTTCCGGCCCGAACCCCTCGCCCAGCCAGCGCCGGAGCACCTGGTGCACGGCCTCCGCGCCGACGAGTTCGCCGCCCTCGTCGACGGGCGGCGGCAGCGCGAGCGGCGAGAGCAGGAACGGCCGGGACTGGGCGCCGCCGAGCCCGCCGTGCGAGCCGATCTGCTCCTCGAAGGCGAGCACTTCGCCGTCCTGCGGGTCGTACGCGGAGTTGACCATGATGTCGGCGGTGTGCGGGAAGGAGTCGGTGCGCCGCACGACGTCGGCGGCGCCGGGCCCGAAGTCGGCGAGCGGCCCGAGGACCGCGGGGTCCGCGTCGGCGTCGAGGCCGTCGAGCTCGTCGAGGTACACCTCGACGCCGCGCGCGCCCATGACGAGCGGCCCGCGCTCCGCACTGCGGACGAGCAGGAACCCGACGCCCGGATGGTTGGCGAGCGTCGGCAGGAGCGCCGGATGGCGGTCGTCGATCTCCTCGCGCGTCATGCGGTGGGACACGTCGGGGAACGACACCAGGCCGAGGTTGCCCGAGGCCAGCACGATCGGCTCGGCGCGGCGGCGCGGCCGGTGCTCGCCCTTGCCCTCCTCGACGGGCCTGCGCAGCGCCGCCCGCACCGCCGAGCGGGCCTCGGCGCCGCTGTGGGTGCGCTGCGCCTTGCGCGGCACGGGCAGGCCGCACCCGGCCCGCACCAGGTCGCCGAGGGTGAGGCCGTAGCGGGCGCGGAACGTCTCGCCGGGGCTCTGGCCGTGGTCCGAGAGGAGCACGATGCGGTACGGGCGCGGGGCGTGCTCGGCGACCTGGGCGAGCAGGGCGAGGGACCGGTCGAGCCGCCGCAGGACCCGCTCGGCGTCGCCGCTCGCGGGCCCGGAGTGGTGGGCGACCTCGTCGTACGCCACCAGGTCCGCGTACACGGCGGCGCGCCCGGCGAGCATGTCCCCGATGACGGCGGCGACCACGACGTCGCGCTCCACGACGGTCGCGAAGGCCCGGATGAACGGGTAGAGCCCGCCGCGGCTCACCCGCGGGCGGCGCCTGCGGATCCGGGCGTGGGTCGACTCGCCGATCTCCCTGCCGACCTCGGCGATGAAGGACAGGGCGGTGCGGACGGCGTTGGCGGGGTCGGAGAAGTAGGCGAAGTACCCGGCACGCGACCGATTCTCCTTCCCTCGGCGAGCGGCCATCGACAGCACCAGAGCCAGCTGCTCGGCACCCCCACTGAACAGATTCCCGCGGCTCGCGCCGTCGAGGGTGAGCAGACCGCCGCTGCCGGTGCGGGCGACGGCGCGGCGCTGCAGCTCCACGGCGGACGCGGGCCGGTTGGACACCATCACCTCGCCGGTGTCCTTCTCGTACCAGCGGAAGGCGGGGACGTCGTACGTGCTGCCGTGCAGGATGCCGAGCTGGCTCGCGCCGGTCTGGCTCGACCAGTCGGTGCGCCAGGGGGTGAGGCGGTGGGTGGCCGCGCCGTCGTGGGTGCCGAGCCAGCGGGCGACGGTGGGCATGAGGCCCTTGCGCACCGCGCCGTCGAGGACGTCGTGTCCCACGCCGTCCAGCTGGATGAAGACCGTGCCCGGCGTGGACGGGCCGCGCGGGGCCTCGGCGCGGCGGCGCCTGCGGTCGGCCAGGCGGTACAGGCGACGGCGGTACGCGTCGTCGTCACGGACGGCGAGGGCGCCGCCCGTCGCCGACGCGACCGCCGACATCACGGCCGCGACGACGACGGCGGTCTCGGCGTTGGCGTCGCCGCGGCCGTCCGGGATGAGGCGCAGGGCGAGCAGCAGCAGCGACCCGTTGAGGAAGAAGTTGAGCAGGCCGAGTACCAGGGCGGGTACGAGGAGCAGGGCACGGACGAGGAGGGGCCACACCAGGGCGGAGAGCAGGCCGAAGGCGCCCGCGCCCAGGGCCGCCGTCACCGCGATGCGGGTGGCGCTGTCGCCGTCGTCGGACTGGAGCTTGAAGTCCGGCAGGATGCCGGCGAGGGCGAGCATCGTGAGCGTGCTCACCGCCCATACCGCGGTCACGCGCCACAGCGCGCGTCCTAGTGTCCGCCATCGCCCGTCGCGCACCGTCGCCCCGCCTCGCCATTCCTACCGTCCCCCCACCCTTGCACAACCCCCCACCCACCCTGGCCCCGAGGCCCCGAACCCCTGCCCCAACGCCCCGGACAGCCTCACCCCAGCCCCCGCCACCCCACCACCTCACCGCCCGCCACCCCGGCACCCCGTAGCCCCGTAGCCCCGTAGCCCCGTAGCCCCGTAGCCCCGTAGCCCCTGGACACCCTCGACCCCAGCGCCCCCGGGCACCCTCGACTCGGCGCACCGTCGCGGCTTCCGGCCCACCGCTCCGCGGCGGGCTGCCCACCCACCCGCCCGTGATGCTTGTCCCCGGCGCACCCTCTGCGGCTGACGCCCACCGCTCCGCGGTGGCTTCCCACCCGCCCGCCCGTGACCCTGGTCCCCGGCCCACCGCTGACAGCCTCCGCCTCCCCCACGCTCACCCTCGCGGCCTCCGCCGACCACCCTCACGAGGCGCCGCCCCAGCCCAACCTCCGCGGCTTCCGGCCCACCGCTCCGCGGCGGGCATCCCACCCACCCGCCCGTGACTGTGGTCCCCGGCCGACCCGCAGGGGGCAACCTCGGCGCCAAGCGCAACGAGTGGGCGGGCGGGACGGAAAGTGCGAGGGAACGCCGGGGGTGAGGGGCGCGCGGGTGCGTGGGAGGCCGCTGGCGGTGCGCCGGGGGCGAGGGCCATGGGCGGGCGGGTGGGAAGCCCACCGCGGAGCGGTGGGCGTGAGCCGCAGAGGGTGGGCCGGGGCGACAGTCATGGGCGGGCGGGTGGGAAAGCCACCGCGGAGCGGTGGGACGGCAGCCACGGCAGGGCGCCGGGGGCAACAGTCACATGGGCGAGCGGGAAGCCGCCGACGGTACGCCGGGGACAAGCATCACGGGCGGGCGGGTGGCAAGCCCACCGCGGAGCGGTGGGACCCAAGCCGCCACGGGGCGCCGGAGGTGAGGGGCGCGCGGGCGGGCGGAAGCCCCCGACGGTGCGCCGGGGACGAGGGTCACGGGAGGGTGGGTGGGAGCCCGCCGCGGAGCGGTGGGACGGAGGCCGCCACGGGGCGCCGGGGGCGACAGTCATGGGCGGGCGGGTGGGAAAGCCACCGCGGAGCGGTGGGACCCAAGCCGCAGCAGGGCGCCGGAGGTGAGGGGCGCGCGGGCGGGCGGAGGCCGCTGGCGGGGCGCCGGGGGCGAGGGTTACGGGCGGGCGGGTGGGAAGCCCGCCGCGGAGCGGTGGGACCCAAGCCGGAGCGGGGCGCCGGGGGTGAGGGGCGCGCGGGTGGGTGGGAGGCCGCTGGCGGTGCGCCGGGGGCGAGGGTTACGGGCGGGTGGGTGGGAGGCCGCCGCGGAGCGGTGGGGCGGAGGCCGCTACGGGGCGCGGGGGCGGGACGCCTGGGTTAGCAGCCGTCGTAGCCAGCTGTTGGCATGGACAACCTGCGGTGCACCCGCGCCTTCATGTGGGAGTCGTAACACGGCTCCGCAAGCCCCGCGGTCTCCACCCGCACCCCCCGCCGCGCACACTCCGCGGTGAACTCGTCCGCCGACCGCAACGCCCGCTCGAGCACACGGCGGCTGGGCACGACGAAGAGGTCGACGAGGCCCGCGTCGACATCGTTCCAGAGCACGGCGTGATCGGTACGCAAGCCCCGTACGACGAGCTCACGGGTCACCACATAGCCCTGGGCGGCAGCCCACTTCGCACACATGGCGTGCTGACTGCGCGAGTCGACCAGGAACGGGTCGGCGTCCAGCTCCTCCAGAGGCGTCAGGCTGGCGATCGCCGCGACCCGCACGGCACGCCCGCCCCCGCTCCCCCCGCCGGGATTTCCCATGGCGTCCCCCCTCACCTCTGGTGTCAGCCGTTGACACTACTCCTGGCCGTAGGCTCGGAGACAGTCACACGAAGGAGGAACGGGTGCGGGCGGACATGACGGTCACATGGTGGGGCCATGCCACCTGCACGGTCGAGGACTCGGGCATCCGCGTCCTGACCGATCCGCTGTTCGTGCGCCGCCTCGCGCACTTGCGCCGCCGCAGAGGAGCGGTCCCGCCCCCGGAGGCCGCCCGCGCAGACGTCGTCCTCCTGTCCCATCTGCACGCCGACCATCTGCACGTGCCGTCCCTGGCCCGGCTCGCCCCCGGCACCCGCGCCCTGGTCCCGCGCGGCGCCGCCCGCTCCGTACCGGGCCTGCGCAAGCTGTCCCACCTGCGGTTCACGGAGGTCGCGCCGGGCGACGAGGTGCCGGTCGGCGACGGCGGCCGTGTCGTCGTACGCGTCGTGCCCGCCCTGCACGACGGCCGCCGCCTGCCCCTCGGACCGCACCGCTCCCCCGCGCTCGGCTATGTCGTCGAGGGCGCGGCCCGCACCTACTTCGCCGGTGACACCGGGCTCTTCGACGCGATGGCCGACGAGGTCGGCCCCGTCGACGTGGCGCTGCTCCCGGTCGGCGGCTGGGGCCCCTACCTCGGCCACGGCCACCTCGACCCGGGGCGTGCCGCGGAGGCGCTTGCCCGGCTGGCGCCGCGCAGCGCGGTGCCGGTGCACTACGGCACGTACTGGCCGATCGGCATGGACGCGGTGCGGCCGCATGAATTCCACGCCCCGGGCGACGAGTTCGTCCGGCAGGCCGCGCGCCGGGCGCCGGACGTGGCCGTGCACCTCCTCGGGCACGGCGAGAGCGTCCGCCCGGAGGCCGCCCGATGATGCTCGCCGCGGCGTCCCAGGTGACGCCGGAGTCCACGCAGCAGGCCGTCGGCTATCCGTCGCTGTTCCTGCTGGTGGTGCTCGGCGCGCTGGTGCCGGTGGTGCCGACGGGCGCGCTGGTGAGTTCGGCGGCGGTGGTGGCCTTCCACCAGACCGACACCTCGCCGTTCGCGCTGCTCATCGTGTTCGGCGTGGCGTCGCTCGCCGCGTTCACCGGCGACATGGGCCTGTACTGGCTCGGGCGGCGCGGCATGCGCTCGAAGAACGGCTCGCGCTGGCTGGAGGCCATCCGCGACCGCGCCCCGGAGGAGCGGCTCGCGCAGGCCCAGGACAAGCTCAAGGACCACGGCGTGCTCGTGCTCGTCCTGTCCCGGCTCGTCCCCGCGGGCCGGCTCCCGGTGATGCTGGCGTGCCTGATGGCGAAGATGCCCGTGCGCGAGTTCGCCCGCGGCAACCTGCCCGCGTGCCTGGCGTGGTCGGTGACGTACCAGCTCATCGGCATCCTCGGCGGCTCCCTGTTCCCCGAGCCCTGGCAGGGCGTGGCCCTGGCGGTGGGCCTGACGCTGCTCATCAGCGTCGCCCCGGCCATCTGGCGCCGGATGCGCAAGGCTTTCAGCCCGTCCGGCGTTTGAGGACGAGCCGCGCAGCGGCGATGAAGGGGGGTGCCAGGGGCGCAGCCCCCTGGTTCGGGAAGGGGCGGGCCTGGGGCGCCACCCGCGAGGGCCTCACCCCTCAAGGGCCTCACCCCGCAAGCACCCGCGACCCACCCACCGCCAGATCCCACAGATCCCCCCGCTCCAACCCCGCCGCCTCCCACGCCGCACGCACCCGCACCAACGGCTCGAGCACCGGCTCGGCCGACAGCAGGAACGTCCCCCAGTGCATGGGCGCCATCCGCCGCGCCCCCACGTCGACGGCGGCCCGCACCGCCTCCTCGGGATCGCAGTGGACATCCCGCAGCCACCAGCGCGGGTCGTACGCCCCGATCGGCAGGAGGGCCAGATCGATCCCGGGGTACCGCTCACCGATCCGCGAGAACCAGTGCCCGTACCCGGTGTCGCCCGCGAAGTACACCCGCTGCCCGTCGGCGTCGGTGAGCACCCAGCCGCCCCACAGGCTGCGGCAGGTGTCCCTGAGGCCCCGCTTGGACCAGTGGTGGGCGGGCACGAAGTCGAAGCGGACCCCGCCGAGTTCGGCGGACTCCCACCAGTCGAGCTCGGTGACGCGGGTGAAGCGGCGGCGGGTGAACCAGCGGCCGAGGCCCGCGGGCACGAACAGCGGGGTGTCGCGCGGCAGCCGCTTGAGGGTGGGCGCGTCCAGGTGGTCGTAGTGGTTGTGGCTGATGACGACGGCGTCGACGCGCGGCAGCGCGCTCCAGGCCACGCCGACGGGCGTGACGCGGGCCGGGGTGCCGAGGATCTTCCGGGACCAGACGGGGTCGGTGAGCACGGTGAGGCCGCCGACGCGGACGACCCAGCTGGCGTGGCCCGCCCAGGTCACGGCGACCGTGCGGGAGTCGACGCGCGGCAGCGGCCCCGGCGCGAACGGCAGTTGCCGGATGTCGGCGAGCCCCTCGGGCCCCGGCCGCAGCGCGCCCTCGCGGGCGAACCGGGCGAACGCGCGCAGTCCGGGCAGCGGCGCGGTGAGCCGGTCCGCGAACGACCGCGGCCACAGCCGCGGCGCGGGGGTGCGCGGCACGGCGGCGGGAACGGTGGGGGCACGGGGGGCGGCGGCAGGTGCGCCGTGCGCGGCCCGTACGCCGCCCGCACCCCCGTTGCCTGCGGCCTGCCGTGCCCGCGCCGCGGTCTGTACCGTGCCCCGCTCCCTGCCCTCCCCCGTCGCCGACTCCGTATCACTGCCGGTGCCGGTGCCGGGGGCGGTCCCGGAGTCGGCGTCGGGCTCCGTGTCGGGCTCCGTGTCGGGCTGCTGTGTCTGCTGCGTCACCGAGGAGGCTCCCATCGCTGTGCTTCTGCGCGGAGATCGTCGAAGGCCGATCCGACCATGGTCAACACGCGTTCCACGTGCGGCAATTCCAGCGGGTCCGGCGCGGCGAGCGCGTCCGCGCGCTCCTGCGGGCCCGTGCCGAGGAACGGTCCCGTGGACAGGCGTACGCGCAGCGCGTCGATGTCGTCGCCGAAGCGGTGGCCTCCGGGGGCGGGCATGCCGAGCCGCTCCTGGAGGAGGTCCTCCAGTTCCTGCGCGTCCGTGGCGCCGGACGCGGCGAGCGCGGCGCGCAGCGGGCCGAGGTCCGCGTACACGTGGCGGCCCGCCCGGGGCGGCCGGGCGAGGGCGCCCGCGGCCACGAGGGTGTCCCGGAGAGCGGCGGCCACGCGCGCGTGCACCCGGTTCGCGGCGGTCAGGCGGGCGGTGATCGCGTCCGGTTCGCCCAGTGCGTACGCGGCCGCGGCGGCGGCCGGTGCGGCGAGGGACGCGCCGAGCGCGGTGAGCACGTCGAGGGTGCGGGCGCGCAGCGCGGCACCGGCGCCGTGCGCGGGGAAGCGGGCGACGGCCGCGGGCAGGGCGGGCGGCAGGAAGGGCCCGGAGAGGTCGCAGACGACGGTGACCCGCTCGGGGTCCATCTCGGCGGGGCCGACCAGGACGGTGTCGTGCGGCCGGTGCAGGGTGTCGCGCCAGGTCTCGTCGCTGACGATGTGCAGGCCCTCGCCCGCCGCGGCCTCGACGGCCTCGTGCACGACCTCCGGCGGCGGCACGGTCGCCGTCGGGTCGTCCGCGACGGACAGGACGAGCAGCCGGGGCGTGCCGCCTTCGTCACGGACGCGCCGTACGG
Organism: Streptomyces sp. NPDC059003; assembly: GCF_042740445.1. NCBI lineage: Bacteria > Bacillati > Actinomycetota > Actinomycetes > Kitasatosporales > Streptomycetaceae > Streptomyces > Streptomyces sp. NPDC059003. The sequence continues at coordinate 65,598 of NZ_JBHYJH010000011.1, forward strand.
TCTCCAGGAGCGCGTACGCGTCGGGGGCGCCGCCGCACTCGGCGGGCGTCGGCACGTGGTAGACCGACCGGCCGAGGAGCCGCAGCTGGGGTTCCCACCAGGCGGCGCAGGGGCGCGGCAGCAGGACGTCGCCGCCGACCGCGGCGGCGAGCGCGAGCAGCAGCGGGGCCGCGCCGGGCGCCGCGGCGACGTGGTCGCGCTCCACGGGCAGGCCGCGGCGGGCCCAGTAGCCGTATGCCGCCTCGCGGAGCGCGGGGTCGCCGCCGGGTGGCTGCACATGGGCGCGGCCCGCGGCGGACGCGACCACGGCGGCGAGCTCCGCGAGCACCGGAAGCCCCGGCTCCGGCAGGGGTGGGCCATACCGGACGCGGCCGCGTCCCGCGTGGTCCGACCGCCGCATGGGCACCTCCGTGCGCTCCCGTGGCCACCGGAATGACCATTCGTGTGCCGTCGGGTGTCTGCGTACCCACGGCGGCGCCGCTCCACCTTCCGGTGGCCGACGGCTTGCTCCGCGGTGGTCAGCGGGTTGACGCGCGGTCGCGGCGCATCCGGTGCACCGCGAGGCCGAAGGCGCCCGCGACGAGGACGCCGCCCGCGACCAGGGCCGCGGGCGAATCGGTGAACGTGCCGCCCTCGCCCGCGCGGACGCCGTGCGGGGCGGGGTGGGCCGTGTGGGTGGGCGCGGTGTGGGTGGGCGAGGCGGAACGGGTGACGGTGAACGTGGCCTGCCACTGGCCGTCACCGGGGCAGGTGCCGTCCACGGACCACTCCGACACCTCGCCCACCGCGTCGGGCCCGCCGGGCGCGAAGCCCGCCGCTCCGGCGATGCGGGCGGTGCCCTGGTACCCGACGCCGGTGAGCGTCTCGTTCTGGCTCTGGTTCTGGCTCTGGTTCTGGCTCTGGACGCGCTGGAGCTGGACCGTGCCCTGCTCGAACGCCTGCGAGGTCGCGGCCATCGTCTGCGGGGGCGTCCCGCCCGTGGCCGGGCAGGAGACGGAGACGGTGACCTGTTCGCCGGGGGCGGCCCGGTCGGGGGTCACTTCGGCGGCCGTGTTGTCGGCGTGAGCGGGTGCGGCGGCGGCGAGGAGGCAGAGGGCGGCGGTGGCCACGGGGACGGCGAGGGGGGTGAGGCGGCGGAACGGGGTCAGGGGTGCGGAAGTGCGCATGAGGTCATTCGAGCCTGACTGGGCGTCATCCGCGCGGTAGGGCCTCCGGCCGGGTGAGCGGCGTGGCGCGGGCCGCCCGTGCGCCGCGCCGCTCCGTCCGGCTGCCCCGCGCGCTCTGTCCGGCCGCCCCGCGCCGCTACTCCGCCAGCGTCGCCAGATCGCGTTCCAGGCCCCTGCCGCGGGTCCTCACCAGGGCCGCCGCCACCTCGGAGAGCTTGCGGTTCGTGCGCTGGGAGATGCGGCGCAGGAGGGTGAAGGCCTCGTCCGCGTCGCAGCTCAGGACGTGCATGACGATGCCGCACGCCTGGTCGACGACGGGGCGGGTGCGCAGGGCCTCGCCCAGGTGGTCCAGCTCGGTGAGCGCCGCGCGGTAGTGGCGGTCGCGGACGAGGCCGGCCGTCGCGAGGTCGCCGAGCGCCTGCGCGGGGCCGCAGACGGCGTCGTCCAGGGTGCCGGGGCGGAAGCTGAAGAGGCTGATGGTGAGGGTGAGCCCGGAGCGCTTGAAGGGCAGGGTGACGCTCGCGCGGACGCCGGAGTCGAGGGCGAGGGCCCGGTACTCGGGCCAGCGGTCGTCGTGCAGCAGGTCCTCCGCGTCCACCGGCTCCCCCTGCTCCTGCGCGGCGGGGATCGGACCGTCGCCGGAGCGCAGCTGGACGGAGACGAGCCCGGCGAGGTCGGGGTGCGTGACGGCGGTGGGGAGTTCCTCTCCGCCGTCGCTGACGGTGGCGCCCGCGCCGCAGCACGCGGTGGTGCAGCGCACGGCCTGCTCGGCGAGCTCCGAGAGCCTGCGCGCCGGGAGCGTGGATTCCGGTCCTTCCTGTCCGATCAACATCGACATCGCGGCGTTCCTCCCTCTTTCCCTTCTTCTCGGCTTCCCTCGCACCCCTCCGGAAAACGGCCGCAGCGGATACGTTCGAGGCATGACGCCAACTGAGGAGTTCGGTGAGGAACTGGCGGACTTCGTGCGCCGCGTCGCGGAGTTGAAGGCGTCGCGTTCCGCTCCCGCCGGGGATCTGCGCCCGATGCTCGATACGGCGCTGTTCGAGCTCGACCACGTGGTCGAGCGCCTGTGGCCGGGGTTCGAGCGGCTCACCGACGGACCGTCGGCGGCGGCCACGTCGGACCGGGAGGAGCAGCGGCTGCTGCGCGCGGTCTTCCAGCGGTTGCCGGTGCCGGTCGTCCTGGTGGACGCCGAGGCCGTGGTGCGGCGCATGAACCTCGCGGCGACGAGTCTCACCGGCGTGCGCGGCGGCTACGCGACGGGGCGGCCCCTCACCGGGTTCCTGACGCGGTCGGACCGCAGCGCGTTCCGCTCACAGGCCGCCGCGGTGGCGCGCGGCGAGGGCGACCGCAGCCTGACGGTGCGCCTCCAGCACCACCCCCAGCTGCCGGTACGGGCGACGCTGACCGCGCTGCGCCCCGGCACCGAGCCGCGCACGGTGGTCCTCGTCGCGCTGCAGCCCGCGAGCACGCAGGACCCGCGGCCGCCGAGCCCGCAGGGCCGCAAGCCCGACCTCGCGGAGGCGACCCGGCACGCCGAACTCCTCGAACTGGCGGACACGATGACCGCCGCGCTGCTCACGGCGCCCGCGGGCGAGCCCGCCGCGGTCCTGCAGCGCGCCGCCGACGTGCTGCACGGCCGGTTCGCCGACTGGGTGATCACCGACGAGGGCGCCGCGCGGCCCCGGCGCACGCTGGTGCTCGGCCCGCGCGGCGGCCCGGTGGCCGACGTGCTCGCCCAGGAGCCGATCGACTGTCCGCTGGTGATGGAGACGGTGCGCTGCGGAGCGCCCACGCTCCAGGTGCGCCCTGACCCGCCCGACAGCTTCGGCCGGGACGCGTCCGGCGCCCCCGTCCTCGTACGCGCGAACGTGACGTCCCTGCTGTGCGTGCCGCTCGCCACCCGTACGAACGGTCCTGTCGAGGGCGTGCTCAGCCTGTTCAGGACCGGCCCGCGCCTCGCGTTCTCGATGGCAGAGGCGCAGGCCGTGGACATGATGTCCCGTCACATCGCCCTGGCTATGCGGCGTTCGGCGTGACGTCCTCGGAATCCGCGCACACCGGGCGCCCGGTGTGCCGGGCCGTGTCGCGCATGACCTCGTCGCGCAGGCGCCCGCAGCAGCGGCTGATGAGGCGCGAGACGTGCATCTGGGAGATGCCGAGGTGCTCGGCGATGCGGCTCTGCGTCATGTCGCCGAAGAACCGCATGTAGAGGATGGTCCGCTCGCGCTCGGGCAGCGCCGCGATGCGCGGTTTGACGGCCTCGCGGTCGACGACGACGTCGAGCGCGGGGTCGGGGCCGCCGAGCGTGTCGCGCAGCGCGTAGCCGTCGTCGCTGCCCGGCAGTTCGGCGTCGAGGGACAGCGCCGTGAAGCTGTCGAGCGCTTCGAGCCCGGTGGCCGCGTCCTCCCGGCTCATCCCGGCCCGCTCGGCGATCTCGGCGACGGTGGGCGCGCGCCCCGACACGGTCTGGGACAGGTCCTGGCAGGCGAACCGCACGCGGTTGCGCAGGTCCTGGACCCGGCGCGGTACGTGCAGGGTCCACATGTGGTCGCGGAAGTGCCGCTTGATCTCGCCGGTGACGGTGGGCACGGCGTAGCTCTCGAAGGCGTTGCCGCGCTGCGGGTCGTAGCGGTCGACGGCCTTCACCAGGCCGAGGGCCGCGACCTGCCGCAGGTCGTCGAGGGACTCGCCACGGTTGCGGAACCGGCCCGCGAGCCGCTCGGCCATGGGCAGCCAGGCCCGCACCACCTGTTCCCGCAGCGCGTCCCGCTCGGCCCCCTGCGGCAGCGCGCACAGCCTGCGGAAGGCGTCGGCGGTGTCGGGGGCGTCGTCGTGGGGGTGCCGTTGCGAGCGCGACCGCTCGGCGCGGGGGCCGCCGTGCGGCGGACGGGAACCGGCTTGCGGTGAGCGGGAGTCGGGGTGCGGTGAGCGGGGATCGGCCTGCGGGGAGGGCGCGTCGGTGCGCGACGGGCGGGAGTCGGGCTGCGGGGAGGGCGAGTCCGGCCGCGGTGAGCGGGAATCGGCCTGCGGGGAGGGAGTGTCGGTGCGCGACGGGCGGAGCTCTGTCTGCGGCGGACGGGACTCGGTCTGCGACCGGCGGGGCTGATCCTGCGGCAGGCGGGACTCGGCCCGCGACGGGCGGGGCCGGTCCTGCGGCGGGGCGGACTCGGTGCGCGACCGGCGGATCCTGTTCCGCGGCTGGCCGGACTCCGCGCACGGCGGGCCGGACTCGCCGCGCCGGGTGCGCGGCTCGACGCGCTGACCGTGCGGCTCCGTCCGACGGTCGCGGGCCTTGCGGTGCGGTGCGCGGGACTTGACGTGCTGGGCTCGGGACTCCGCCCGGCGGGCGTGGGTTCCGGCGCGGGGCTTGTGGGACTCGGCCTGCGGCGGGGGGAGTTCGCCGGCGGTGGCAGGGGGCTCGGCCTGCGGGGGGTGGGGGGCTTCGGGCCGGGAGTGCGGGTCGGGCCCGGCGGGCCGGGGGTGCTGGTCGCGGCTGGCGTTGCGGCGGCCCTCACGGCGGTCGGAGCTCTGGTCGGGCGCCGTGTCCTCACGGGCCGCCGTGCCCTCGTGGGCCACCGCGCCCTGATGGGCTGCCGCGCCCTGACCGGCCACCGCATCCTCACGGGCTCCCTCGCCCTCACGGGCCACCGCGTCCCGCTGGACTGCCGTGTCCTGATGGACTGCCGTGTCCTGATGGTCCGTTGCCCCCTGGGGCTGATCCATGTCCTGCTGGCGGGCCGTGCCACGAGGGCGGGCCGTGTCCTGGTGACGTGTCGCGTCGGATCGCATGAGCGTCACAACTCCCTTGCCGGTGCCTTGGGATGGGCGGTCACCGTGGGAGCGCGAACATGCCGCGGCGCGGCACATCCGCATGAGCGATACCGCTCCCACGGACGTGCCTCCGGTCCGAAGCACTGCCTTTCCGCCTGCCCGTCGAGCCGCCCGCCAAACACCCCGGCACCAGCGCAGGTTTTCCCCCGGGCACCCCGGAAACCCGGTCGGGACGGATCCAGCGCCTGCCCTGCGGAAGGAAACCGACATGAGCACCAAGGTCGCCGATCACATGCTGGAGAGGCTGCGGGCCTGGGGCGTCGAGTGCGTCTTCGGGTATCCCGGCGACGGCGTCAACGGCCTGCTCGCGGCCTGGGGCCGCGCCGACGACCAGCCCCGCTTCATCCAGTCACGGCACGAGGAGATGTCCGCGTTCGAGGCGGTCGGCTACGCCAAGTTCGGCAGGCGGCTCGGGGTGTGCGCCGCGACGTCGGGGCCCGGCGCCATCCACCTCCTGAACGGCCTGTACGACGCCAAGCTCGACCACGTACCGGTGCTCGCGATCGTCGGCCAGACCGACCGCAGCGCGATGGGCGGCTCGTACCAGCAGGAGGTCGACCTGCACACGCTGTTCAAGGACGTCGCCTCCGACTTCGTGGAGACGGTGACGGTGCCCGAGCAGCTGCCGAACGTCCTGGACCGCGCCATCCGCACCGCGTACGCCCGCCGCTGCCCCACCGCCGTGATCGTCCCCGGCGACGTACAGGAGCTCGACTACAGCCCGCCCTCGCACGCCTTCAAGATGGTGCCCTCCAGCCTGGACCGCAGCGCCTGGACCGCGCTGCCCTCGCCGTCCGCCCTCGACCGCGCCGCCGAGGTCCTCAACTCCGGCGCCAGGGCGGCGCTCCTCGTCGGGCAGGGCGCGGCGGGCGCCCGCGCCGAGGTCGAGGAGATCGCGGGCCTGCTCGGCGCGGGCGTCGCCAAGGCGCTGCTCGGCAAGGACGTCCTGAGCGACGAACTCCCCTACGTCACCGGCGCGATCGGCCTGCTCGGCACCCGCCCGTCCTACGAGCTGATGCGCGACTGCGACACGCTCCTGACGGTCGGCTCCAGCTTCCCGTACTCGCAGTTCCTGCCGGAGTACGGCAAGGCCCGCGCCGTACAGATCGACCTGGACCCGCACATGGTCGGCATGCGCTATCCGTACGAGGTGAACCTCGTCGGCGACGCGCGCGAGACGCTGCGGCAGCTGATCCCGCTGATCTCCGCGGAGCGCCGACAGACCGGGCGGCAGTGGTACGACGAGGTGTGCGCGGGCGTCCGGCGGTGGCACGCGGTGATGGAGCGCCGCGCCGGCCTGAGCGCGGACCCGGTCAACCCGGAGCACGTGGCGCGCGCCCTCGACCCGCTCCTCCCTCCCGACGCGATCATCACCTCCGACTCGGGCTCGACGGCCAACTGGTACGCGCGCCACCTCACCCTGCGCGGCGACATGCGGGCCTCGCTCTCCGGCACGCTCGCGACGATGGGCTGCGGCGTCCCGTACGCGATCGGCGCGAAGTTCGCGCATCCGAACCGGCCCGTGGTGGCGCTCGTCGGGGACGGCGCGATGCAGATGAACGGCCTGGCGGAGCTGATCACGGCGGCCAAGTACCGGCACCGCTGGGACGATCCGCGCCTGGTGGTCGGCGTGTGGAACAACCAGGACCTGAACCAGGTGACCTGGGAGATGCGGGCGATGGAGGGCGCGCCCTCGTTCCTGCCCTCGCAGGCGATCCCGGACGTGCCGTACGCGGACTTCGCGCGCTCCATCGGCCTGACGGGCGTGCGCGTGGAGAAGCCGGAGGACGTCGAGGCGGGCTGGCGCGCGGGCCTCGACGCGCGGGGCCCTGCGGTCGTGGAGTTCCGTACGGATCCGGCGGTGCCGCCGATCCCGCCGCACGCCACCTGGGACCAGCTGGAGTCGACCGCGACGGCGCTCCTCAAGGGCGACCCCGACCGCGGCTCGGTGGTGAGGCGGGGGTTCAAGGCGAAGGTGCAGGAGTTCCTGCCGGGGGGCGGGAAGGGCGACTGAGGGCTACGGCAGGCGGTCGGTGCCGCTGTCGGGGGCGGCGTGGGCCAGGCCCGTCCGGTAGGCGATGACGACGAGTTGCGCCCGGTCGCGGGCGTCCAGCTTCGTCATGGCGCGCTGCACGTGGGCGCGGACGGTGAAGGGGCTGAGGAACATCCGCTCGGCGATCTCCTGGTTGGACAGGCCGGTCGCGACGAGGGCCACCATCTCGCGCTCGCGCGGGGTGAGCACGGCGAGCCGTTCGGGCTGGTGCGGCAGGGGCTCGTCCGGTGTGGCCAGGAAGCGGGCGACCAAGGAGCGGGTCGCGGCGGGCGAGAGCAGCGTGTCGCCGTCGGCGATCGTCCGCACGGCGTCCAGCAGGGCCTCGGCCCCGATGCCCTTGCCGATGAAGCCGCCTGCGCCCGCGCGCAGCGCCTGGGCGACGTACTCGTCGGTCTCGTACGTGGTGAGGATCAGGATGCGGCTGGCCCGCAGGTCCGGGTCCGCGCAGATCTCCGACGTGGCGGTGAGGCCGTCCACGTCGGGCATGCGGATGTCCATGATGACCACATCGGGGCGCAGTTCCCTGGTGAGCCGCGCCGCCTCCCTGCCATCGGCGGCCTCGCCGACCACGGTGATGTCGTCGGCGGAGTCGAGGAGCAGCCGGAAGGCACCGCGCAGCAGGGCCTGGTCGTCGGCGAGCAGTACGCGGATCGTCACGGCGCGGCCCCGGCCTCTCCGTCGGTCTTCTGCGTCGTGTCCTTGGCGGTCTGCCACGTCGTGTCCTTGGCGGGCGTGTCCTTGGCGGGCGGCAGGGGCAGTTGGGTGGAGACGAGGAAGCCGCCCTCCGGGCGCCTTCCCGCGGAGAGGTGTCCTCCGACGGCGGCGGCACGTTCGCGCATGCCGATCAGGCCGTAACCGGGCGGACGGTCCACCGCCGCGGACGCACCCGGCCCCCTGGACGCACCCGGCCCCGCGGACGCCCCCGGCCGGACGCCCCCTCCGTCGTCGGCGACGGTGATGCTCACGCGGTCGCAGTTCCAGGCGAGGCGCACCCGGGCGCTACGGGTTCCTGCATGCTTGGTCACGTTGGTCAGGGCCTCCTGGACGATGCGGTAGGCGGTGAGGTCCACGCCCGGCGGCAGCGGCCTGGCCGTGCCCTCCTGGTGCACCGACACCTCCAGGCCCGCGCGGCGGAAGGACTCCAGGAGCGTGGGGAGCTGAGCGATCCCCGGCGCCGGTTCGGCGGGCGCGGCCGCGTCCCCCGACTGGCGCAACAGGCCGACCGTGGCCCGCAGTTCGTCGAGCGCGTGGCCGGTGGTCTCGACGAGCTCCCGCAGGCTCGTGCGGGTCTGCTCGGGGCGGGTGTCGAAGAGGTGGGCGGCGACCGTGGCCTGCGCGTTGGCCAGGGTGATCTGATGGGCCACGAGGTCGTGCAGCTCCCGGGCGATGCGCACCCGTTCCTCGGCCACTCTCCGGCGCGCCTCGCTGTCCCGGCTCTGCTCGGCCCGCAGGGCCCGCTCCTCCACGGCCGCCAGATAGGCCCGCCGGTTCCGCACCGAGTGCCCGAGTACGCCGGCCACCAGCGGGAACGCCGCCACCGCCCCCACCCTGCTCGCGTCCTTCCACGAGAGGTCACCGAACAAGGGGGTGGCGGCCACGAGGAGCGCCGCGGAGACGAGCAACACCACGCTCGCCGCCCGCCGTTCGGTGCGCGCGGTGAGCGCGTAGGAGTAGGCGGTGATCACGGCGGGGGCCACGATGAGCGGGCTCAGCAGAAGGCCCAGGGGCAGCACGAGCACGCCGCTTGCGGTCGTGACCGCCATGGCGGTCAGGGGCGCCCGGTGCCGCAGCGGCAGCACGGCACAGGACGCCACGGCGATGACGTAGGCGGCCGCGGACGGCGGTGCCAGTGTGCTGCTGTCGTCCTTCAGCACGCCGCCGAGCAGACAGAGCGCGAACGCCGTCGCAGTGGTCGCCGCCTCCCGCCCCCACGTGCCGCGTGGTCGCGGGGCACCGCCCTCTGGGTGCGTCACGGCCGGCTCAGTACCGGTCGGCGGGGAGCCGCGGCACCGCCGCGTCGGGCACGGTCGCGGCGGCCGGGACACGCCTGCTCAGCTTCTCGCCCTCGATGTCCACGTTCGGCAGCACACGGTTCAGGATACGAGGCAGCCACCAGGCCCGGTGGCCGAGCAGGGCCAGGACCGCGGGGACGATCGCCATGCGGACCACGAAGGCGTCGAAGGCGACGGCGGCGGCCAGGCCGACGCCCATCGTCTGGATGGTCGGGTTGCTCATTCCGATGAATCCGGCGAACACGCTGATCATGATGATCGCCGCCGCGGCCACCACGCGTCCGCTGTGCCGGAACCCGTTCACGATCGCCTCGCCGGGAGACGCGCCGTGGACGTACGCCTCCCGCATCCGCGTGAGGAGGAAGACCTCGTAGTCCATGGCGAGGCCGAAGACGATGCCGATGACGAGGATCGGCATCAGCGACATGACGGGGCCGGTCCGCTCGATGCCGATCAGGTCCGCCGCCCAGCCCCACTGGAAGACGGCGACGAGGACGCCGAAGGCGGCACCCACCGACAGCAGGAAGCCGAGCGCGGCCTTGACCGGGACCAGGACCGAGCGGAAGACCACGAGCAGCAGGAGCACCGCGAGGCCGATGACCACGGTCAGATAGGGGACGAGGGCGTCGGCCATGGCTTCGGAGATGTCGATGTTCATCGCGGTCCTGCCGGTCACCAGGACGGTGGCGCCCGTGTCGGCCTCGACGCCGGAGACCGCGCTCCGGATGGCGTGCACCAGGTCCTTGGTCTCCCCGCTGCTGGGCGCGGTCTTCGGTACGGCGGTGAGGACGGCCGTGTCCTTGGTCTTGCTGAGCACCGGGTCACCGATCGACGCGACGCCGCCCACTCCTCGTACGGCCTTGACGACCAGGTCCGCGGTGGCCCGCGTTTCCGCGGCCTGAGCTGTGCCGTCGGCCTCCGCCGTGTCCACGACCACGGTCAGCGGGCCGTTGAAGCCGGGGCCGAAGCCCTCCGACAGCAGGTCGTAGGCGCGGCGCTGGGTGGTCTCCACCGACTTGGACTCGTCGCCGGGCAGCCCGAGTTCAAGGCTCAGGGTGGGCAGGGCGACGGTGCCGAGGCCGAGTCCGGCGACCATCAGTACGGCGACCGGGCGGCGCAGTACGTATCGCGCCCAGCGGGTGGCGAGCCCGGGTCGGGCGGGCACCGGGTGCTCGCTTCCCGGCCGGGTGGCCTTGCGGACGCGGCGGGACAGCACCCGGTGGCCGAAGAAGCCGAACAGCGCGGGGACCAGGGTCAGTGCGACGAGTACGGCGAGGGCCACGGCGCCCGCGCCGCCCAGGCCCATCTTGGTGAGTTCGGGGATGCCGACGACGCCGAGGCCGACCAGGGCGATGAAGACGGTCGCGCCCGCGAAGACGACGGCGGATCCGGCCGTGCCCACCGCCCGCCCCGCGGCCTCCTCCGGCTCGCGGCCCCGGGCGCGCTCGTCGCGGAAGCGGGAGGTGATGAAGAGCGCGTAGTCGATGCCGACCGCGAGGCCCAGCATCAGCGCCAGGATGGCGACGGTGGACGTCAGGCCGAGGGGCACGGCGAGGGCGGAGACCAGGCCGAAGGCGATGGCCACGCCCACGAAGGCGGTGAGCAGCGAAAGTCCGGCCGCGACCAGCGACCCGAGGGTGACGACGAGGACCACCGCCGCCACCGCCACGCCGACGATCTCCGTCGTGCCGCCCGGTGACTCCTCCGCTTCCAGGGCCGAGCCGCCGATCTCCACGGTGAGTCCCTCGTCCCCGGCCTCGCGCGCGGCGTCCTCCAGGGCGCTCTTCGTCGGCCCGGTCAGGTCGTCGGCGTCCGCGGTGTAGGTGAGCGTGGCGTAGGCGATGGTGCCGTCCTCGCTGACCGCGCCGGTCTCGTAGGGGTCGGTGGCCGACGCGAGCTGGCCGCCCCCGTCCAGCGAGCGAAGCGCGTCCTCGACGGCCGCCTTGTACGCCCCGGCTGTCACCCGCCGACCGTCCGGGGCCCGGAACACCAGACGGGCCTCCGCGCCCTGGGAGTTGCTCTGCGGGAAGCGCTCGTCGAGGAGGTCGAACGCCCGCTGCGACTCGGTGCCGGGCATGGAGAGGCCCTCGTCCTCCCCGCCGGGCGCCACGGCGGCGGCAGCGAGGGCCAGGACCAGGGCGCCCAGCCACAGGCCGGCCACGCGCCGGCGCCGTCGGAAGGCCCACCGTCCGATCCGGTAGAGAAATGTCGCCACCTGTTGCTCACTCCAGACACCGCTAGGCAAGGGGAACGCGTGGATGCACGCGCCTTCCACACTCGCCTGCGGCGCCCCGGCCGGGCATCGTCCCCGGCCGCCGTCCTGCTCTGGTGCGACCGGACCAGTCATGCACCTGCCCTGGTGCGACCGGACCAGCGGTGCGCCTGTCCTGGTGCCGACGCACCACAGGACGGGGCGTGGGCGGTGCCCGATGTGTGGGCCGGGCACCGCCCGGCCGCGTCCTTCACTGGGCGCGGTGCGCTCCGTCCATCACGCCGTCCACCTCGTCCGCGGGCTTCGCGGGTGGCAGCAGCAGTTCCTCGTACCGGCCGAGCGCGAGGACCACGCCCAGGAGCACGACAGGGATGAACACGGTGAGAACCGCCATGACCGCTCCTCCCTTCTGATGAAGGGTCGCGCCCCGGGTCTCCCCCGCCACCCCCGGCAAACCTCCGGCGTGCGCCGGAACCCGCTCAGTTGGCGCCCGGTGTGCATAGAGGGCTGAGCAGGGGGTACTGCGGGCGAGGTCACACGGACACGAGACCTCGTGAACGACACCGTGAACGACACCGTGAAGGCCACATCGAAAGACGCCGGAAGGGGCGCAGACATGGCGGAGTACGTGAGGGAAGTCATGACCACAGGAGTCGTCGCGGTCAGCCCCGACGCCTCGCTGGTCGAGGCCGCGCAGCTGATGCGCGCCCAGGGCATCGGCGATGTCGTCGTGGCCGGCGAGGGACGGGTCATCGGGATGCTCACCGACCGGGACATCACCACCCGCGCCGTGGCCGACGGCGCCGACCCCCTGACGGTCAGCGCGCAGGCCGTGTGCACCCCGAACCCGGTGGTGGTGGGGCCCGACGACGAGGTGGCGGCGGCCGTGGGCCTCATGCGCGACCACGCCGTGCGCAGGCTGCCCGTCGTCGAGAACGGGCAGGCCGTCGGCATGGTGAGCATGGGCGACCTGGCGATCGAGCAGGACCCGACGTCCGCGCTCGCCGACATCAGCCGCGCGGGGCCGGACCGCCGTCCGGGCCCGACCGCGATCTGAGCGGGGGCGGGGCGGCCCGATGGAGCACCGCACGGACGGCCGCGCGGGCGCGGCAGCCGGTCCCCCGCCCGCGCGGCCGTCCTCCTGTGCGCGCCGCCGTACCGGCCGAGTCAGGGAGTCGCCGCAAGGGATCTACAGAGAGAGGGAGTTGACGTATGCGTAGCGCGTTCCTGAGCGCATTCCTGGGCGCATTGCTGAGCGCATTCCTGAAAGAGGCCCGGGCATGACCGACGACCGGGCGGAGCGTCCGGGACCGCCGGACGGCAAGCAGCGCCAGCGCGACCACTACCGCGCGGCCGACCCGGCGAGCGGCCCGCTCACCACCGACCAGGGCGTCGAGGTCGACCACACCGACGACTCCCTGGCCGCGGGCGCCCGCGGACCCACCCTCCTGGAGGACTTCCACTTCCGTGAGAAGCTGACCCGCTTCGACCACGAGCGGATCCCGGAGCGCGTGGTCCACGCACGCGGCGCGGGGGCGTACGGCTTCTTCGAACCGTACGAGTCGTGCGCCGAGTTCACCCGTGCCGCCTTCCTCCAGGACCCGTCGGTGCGCACGCCGGTCTTCGTGCGGTTCTCGACCGTCCAGGGGCCCAAGGGCTCGGCGGACACGGTGCGTGACGTGCGCGGGTTCGCGACCAAGTTCTATACGTCGGAGGGGAATTACGACCTCGTCGGGAACAACTTCCCGGTGTTCTTCATCCAGGACGGCATCAAGTTCCCCGACTTCGTGCACGCGCTGAAGCCGGAGCCGCACCACGACATCCCGACGGGCGCGTCCGCGCACGACACGCTGTGGGACTTCGTGTCGCTGCAGCCCGAGACGCTGCACGCGATCATGTGGCTGATGTCGGACCGCGCGCTGCCGCGCAGCTACCGGATGATGCAGGGCTTCGGCGTGCACACGTTCCGGTTCGTGACCGCCGACGGGCGCGGCACGTTCGTGAAGTTCCACTGGAAGCCGAGGCTCGGCACGCACGCGCTGGTGTGGGACGAGGCGCAGGAGTGCCAGGGCCGCGACCCGGACTTCCACCGGCGCGACCTGTGGCGGGCGATCGCGGCGGGCGAGTTCCCCGAGTACGAGCTGGGCGTCCAACTCGTCCCGGAGGAGGACGAGTTCGCCTTCGACTTCGATCTGCTCGACGCCACGAAGCTCATCCCGGAGGAGCAGGTGCCGGTGCGGCCGATCGGCCGGATGGTCCTCGACCGCAACCCGGAGAACTTCTTCGCCGAGACCGAGCAGGTCGCCTTCCACACGGCGAACGTCGTGCCCGGCATCGACTTCACCAACGACCCGCTGCTGCAGGCCCGCAACTTCTCGTACCTGGACACGCAGCTGAGCCGCCTCGGCGGCCCCAACTTCGCCCAGCTGCCGGTCAACCGGCCGGTGGCGCCGGTGCGCACCAACCAGCGCGACGGCTCCCACCAGAGCGCCCTGCACAGCGGCACCAGCTACACGCCGAACTCGCTCGGCGCGGGCTGTCCAGCACTCGGCGGGGCCGACGCCCACGCCTACACCCATGACGCCGAGCGCGTCGACGGCACGAAGATCCGGCAGCGCAGCCCGAGCTTCCAGGACCACTACAGCCAGGCCGCGCTGTTCTGGCACAGCATGGCGGACTGGGAGCGGCAGCACATCGTGGCGGCGTTCCGGTTCGAGCTCGGCAAGGTCGGGGCGCTCGCGGTGCGCGCCCGCACGGTCGCCGAACTGGACCGTGTGGACCACGCGTTGGCGGTCGCGGTGGCCGAGGGCGTCGGCGTTCCGGCGCCGGACGGCGGCGCGGCCGGGGCCCGCAAGACCGTCGCGTCGCCCGCACTCAGCCTTGCCGCACAGCGCGGCGACGGCTCCCTGCGCACCCGGCAGATCGCGGTGCTCGTGGCCGACGGCGTGGACGCGGAGCAGGTGACCTCGGTGCGGGACGCGCTCGCCGCCGAGGGCGCGGTCGTCGAGGCGCTCGCCCCGCGGGACGGCACGGTCCCGGGTGCGGACGGCGCGCGGCACGCCGTGGACCGGGCGCTGCCCACGGTGGCGTCGGTCCTGTACGACGCGGTGCTCGTGCCGGGCGGCGCCGACGGCGCCCCGGCGGTGGTGGACGACCCGGACGCGGTGCGGTTCGTGCGCGACGCCTATCGGCACGGCAAGCCGGTCGGGGCGCTCGGGTCGGGCGTCGGCGTGCTCGCCGCGCTGGCGGCCGAGGGCCTGCGGCTCGCCTCCGCTCCGGGGCGCGCGGTCGCCGACCACGGCGTGGTGACGGACACCGCGCCGGGGCCTGCCGGGGAGCCGTTCCTGCGGGCCTTCACCGAGGCGATCGCGGCGCACCGGCACTGGGGCCGGCCGACGGCACGCGGCTGAGCCCGACCGCGCCGAGCCCGGGCACGCCGAGCCGATCGGACGTCAGGGCCTGCGGCCCAGCAGGGACAGGAGTTTCGTCTGGTCGTCCGCTCCCGGCGGGGGCGGCACGGCCGGGGCGAAGAGGCCGCTCTTCACCAAGTCGGCCGCGTACGGGGCGACTTCGCGCCGGGCGAGGTCGACCAGGTCGTCCGGGAGCCGCTCGTCGGCGCCGATCGCCCGCGCCAGGTCCCAGGTGTGCACGACGAGGTCGGTGACCATCTGGGCGCAGTAGGCGCGCGCGGGTGTGTCGCCGTAGGAGAGGTGCACGGTGCGGTCCAGGGCGCCCGGCTCGCGGAACGCGGCGCGGGACGCGGCGGCCGCGGTGGCCCAGGACGCGGCCGGATCGGAGCCGAGCAGATCCCCGTCGAAGGTGTCGCCGACGGCTTCGACGGTGGCGCCGTCGCGCACGAGCGGCGGCACCCACAGCTGCTCGCCTGCGAGGTGGTTGACGAGGTCGCGCACCGACCAGTCCGTGCAGGGGGTGGGGGCGTCCCACTGGTCGCCCCGGACGGCGTGCACCCGTGCGGTGAACGCGTCCAGGGCCCGGCCGTGCTGTTCGAGGAGCCGTTCACCGTCCGCCGTCGTACTCATCGCGCCTCCTGATCCTGCGGCTTCGGCGCGTGTGCCGCGCCCCTTCGAGTCTTACCGGGATCGCGCGCGCGACGCAGGAGGAGCGGGTCCGGACGAGAGCGGGCCCGGTGGACACGGGGGGAACGCGTGTCGAGGGGGAACGACCGGGCCCGCCGGTCCGAGCCGGCCCGGCGCAGGGAGTGCCGGGCCGGAGCCGCCGGGGATCCGTCCACGGCACGGCGGCGCGGAAGAAGGCCAGGTCCCCCGCGACGACGACCGGTCCACCCGGCGACAGCGCAACTTTAGGCCGGTTACCAGGCGGTTTCGATCCGCTGGACGCAGTCGCTGTCCGGATAACGCACCGTGTCCGGATAACGCACGAGGGGCGCACAACCGTCACCGTGTCCCGAGCGTCTTCGGATGTCATGGGGCACCGTCGGGGTCAGCCGCGCAGCGTCTGGGACGGCAGCTCGCCGAACCGCGCCCGGTACTGCTCGGCGAACCGGCCGAGGTGGGCGAAGCCCCAGCGGTGGGCGACCTCGCTGACGCACCGCTCGCCGGTCCCGGCCGCCGCGAGCTCCGCGCGCACGCGCTGCAGCCGTACGTCACGCACGTACGCCATCGGCGACATGCCCACGTAACGGCGGAAGGCCTCCTGGAGCCAGCGCACGCCGACGCGGGCCTCGGCGGCGAGCGTGGCGGTGGTGAAGGGGTGCTCGGGCCGCTCCTGGACGGCGTCCATCACGCGCTTGACCGGGGCGGGGCGCAGCATGCGCGCGGGGTCGGCGAGCTGGTCGCGGTAGCGGTGGTCCGCGGACAGGAGCAGGCCGTGCAGCAGCGCCTCCTGGAGCGGGGCGGCGACGAGCGGCTGGGCCAGGGTCCCGGAGTCCTCGCGCAGGTCCTCCGCGACCGTGCGCACGAGCCGCTCCCAGCCGCGTCCCGGGCCGCGCGTCGTGTCGAACACCGGGGCGAAGGAGACCGGTCCGCGCACGGGCCTGCCGAGCAGCCGCTCCAGGCTGTCCTCCAGGGCCGCGCGGTCCAGCTTGACGGCGAACAGCCGGCAGTCGCCGGACCAGCGGTCGAGGACCGTGTCGCCCAGGGGCTGGAAGACGGCGGCCGTCCCCCGCGTGGCGGACGTGCCGGGCATGGGCCCCTGCCGCCACGCCATGTGGCCGCTCAGGAGCACGTTGACGTGGTAGGCGCCGAGCTCGCCGAAGCGCATCCGCACGTCGGCGCCGCAGTTGAGGTCGCCGACGGTGAGCGCGCCGAGCTCACCGATGTCGAAGTGGGCCCGGAAGGGGCGCGGCCCGTCGAGCACGTCCATGAAGTTGCTGTAGTACGCGGCCTCGATCAGCTGCCGGGCCTCGTCCACGTCGTCCGTCCTGAAGGACGTCCCCATGGCCACCTTCCCCCCTCCGCCGTCTCCCGCAACCGCGCAGCGTACGGCGGGATTTCACCGCGCGACCCACCACGCTACCGCGCCCGCGCCACCCGCCGCTCGTCCCAGACGGGCTCCGGGGTCTCCCGGACGCGGCCGTCCGCGCCGAAGACGAGGAAGCGGTCGAAGGAGCGGGCGAACCAGCGGTCGTGAGTGACCGCGAGCACCGTGCCCTCGTACGCCTCAAGGCCCTCCTGGAGGGCCTCCGCGGACTCCAGGTCGAGGTTGTCGGTGGGCTCGTCGAGCAGCAGGGCCGTCGCGCCCGCCAGTTCGAGGAGCAGGATCTGGAAGCGGGCCTGCTGGCCGCCGGAGAGCTTCTCGAAGCGCTGCTCGGCCTGCCCCGTCAGCTCGTAGCGCCGCAGCCGGGACATCGCCGCACCCCTGTCCTTGGCGTGCTCGCGCCACAGGATGTCGAGGAGGGTGCGGCCGAACAGCTCGGGGTGGGCGTGGGTCTGCGCGAAGTGGCCCGGCACGACGCGCGCGCCGAGCTTCCACTCTCCCGTGTGGGCCACCGGGTGGTCGGAGTCACCCGCGAGCAGGCGCAGGAAGTGCGACTTGCCCGAGCCGTTGGAGCCGAGGACGGCGACGCGCTCGCCGTAGAACACCTCCAGGTCGAAGGGTTTCATCAGGCCGGTCAGCTCGAGGTTCGCGCAGGTGATGGCCCGCAGGCCGGTGCGGCCGCCGTGCAGGCGCATCGTGATGTCCTGCTTGCGCGGCGGCTCCGGCGGCGGGCCCGCCTCCTCGAACTTGCGAAGCCGGGTCTTGGCCGCCTGGTAGCGCGAGGCCATCTCGTCGCTGCGCGCGGCGTACTGCTGCATGTCCAGGACGAGCTTCTTCAGCTGCGCGTGCTTCTCGTCCCAGCGGCGGCGCAGCTCCTCGAAGCGGGCGAAGCGCTCCTGGCGCGCCTCGTGGTACGTGGCGAAGCCCGCGCCGTGCACCCACACCTCCGAGCCGCCGGGGCTCGGCTCCACGCTCACGATCCGGTCGGCCGCGCGGGCGAGCAGCTCGCGGTCGTGGCTGACGAACAGGACCGTCTTGCGGGTCTCCTTGAGGCGCTCCTCGAGCCAGCGCTTGCCGGGGACGTCCAGGTAGTTGTCCGGCTCGTCCAGGAGCAGCACCTCGTCGGTGCCGCGCAGCAGGGCCTCCAGGACCAGGCGCTTCTGCTCGCCGCCGGAGAGCGTGCGGACCTCGCGCCACTGGGCCTTGTCGTACGGGACGCCGAGCGCGGCCGTGGTGCAGATGTCCCACAGCGTCTCCGCCTCGTACCCGCGGGCCTCCGCCCAGTCGGACAGGGCCTGCGCGTACTGGAGCTGGGCCGCCTCGTCGTCGACGGTCAGGATGGCGTGCTCGGCGCGGTCGACGGCCTTCGCGGCCTCGCGGATGCGCGGGTGGGCCACCGAGACGAGGAGGTCACGGACGGTGCTCTCGTCGCGGACCGAGCCGACGAACTGGGGCATCACCCCGAGGCCGCCGCTCACCGTGACGGTGCCGCCGTGGGGTTGCAGCTCGCCCGCGATCAGCCTGAGCAGCGTGGTCTTGCCCGCGCCGTTCGGCCCGACCAGGGCGGCGGCGGTGCCCTCGCCCACCCGGAAGGAGACATCTCCGAGCAGGGCTCGGCCGTCGGGCAGGTAGTACTCGATGTGCGCGGCTTCCAGATGTCCCATACGGGGATTGTCCGGGGCACCCTGCGAGCTGGGCAAACGGATTACGGGCCGGGCGGACGGATCGCGCGGGACGGGCGGACGGATCGCGGGGCCGCTCGGGGGCAGCTGGATCAGCGGGCCGTTGCGGCGGGGCTTCGGCGGGTACCCGGGTTCCATGAGCCCTGACGCCGATCTTCCCCTGCCTCCTGCCCGCGGACCCCGGGCCCGTCTGGTCGCGCTCGACTGCCGGGTCTTCGACACCGTCGCCTCGCGGCACTGGCCCGGCGCGGACCAGTTCCTGCCGCGGCTCAGCCGGGCCGCGAACCACGGCGTGCTGTGGTTCGCGACCGCGGCCGCGCTCGCCACGACCCGGCATCCGCGGGCCCGGCGCGCCGCCGCGCGCGGCACCGCGTCGCTCGCCCTGGCGTCCGCGACCATCAACACGTTCGGCAAGCGGTCGGTGCGGCGCGCGCGGCCGGTCCTCGACGGCGTGCCGCTGATGCGGCGCCTGAAGCGGCAGCCGATCACCACGTCGTTCCCCTCCGGCCACTCGGCGTCCGCCGCCGCGTTCGTCACCGGCGTCGCCCTGGAGTCGCGCGGCCTGGGCGCCGCGGTCGCGCCGCTCGCGGGCGCCGTGGCGCTGTCACGCGTCTATACGGGGGTGCACTTCCCCAGTGACGTCCTCGCGGGTGCCGCCCTGGGCGCCGGTGCCGCGTTCGCCGTACGCGGTCTGGTGCCGACCCGGTCCCAGCTGCCGCCGCCGGGGCGGCCGCGCGCCGAGGCCCCCGCCCTGCCCGGCGGGCGCGGCCTCGTGGTGGTCGTGAACGACGGCGCGAGGAACCCGGACCGGGCCCGTGCGCTGCTCGACGCGCTGCCGCTCGCGGAGGCGGTGCACTGCGAGCCTTCCGACCTGCCCGCCGAGCTCGACAAGGCGGCGGCACGCGCCCGCGCCCTGGCCGTCTGCGGCGGGGACGGCACCGTGAACGCGGCGGCCGCGGCCGCACTGCGGCACGGGCTCCCGCTCGTCGTCGTGCCCGGCGGCACCCTCAACCACTTCGCGTTCGACCTGGGCGCGGAGGACGTCCGCGAGACGGCGCGCGCGGTAGAGGCCGGTGACGCGCTCGCGGTGGACGTGGGGCGGTTCGCGTCGCGCCACGGCGACGGCTACTTCCTCAACACGTTCAGCCTCGGCGTCTACCCGGAGCTGGTGCTCGAGCGCGACCGGTGGTCGCACCGGATCGGCGGCTGGTCCGCCGGCGTGCTCGCCGCCGCGCACGTACTGCGCTCCGACCAGCAGCCGCTGCGGGCCGAGTTCGGCGGCGTCGAGCGCCCGCTGTGGCTGCTGTTCGCCGGGAACTGCGTGTACCACCGCCTGGGGCTCGCGCCCGCGCGGCGGTTCGACCTCGCCGACGGGCTGCTCGACGTGCGCATCGTGCACGGCGGGCGCAGGCCCGGCGCCCGGCTGCTCGCCGCGGCCCTGACCGCTCCGGTGCAGCGCTCCCCCGTCCAGACCGCGGTCCAGCCGCGCAGGCTGCGCGTGGACGGGCTCGCTCCGGGCACCGTGGTCGCGTACGACGGCGAACTCGCCTCGGTCGAGGGAGAGTTGCTGGTCGAGAAGCTGCCGGAGGCGCTGACGGTGTACCGGCTGCCGCGCGTCTCGTAAGCGGGGCGAGCGGGACCGCTGTCCATATCTTGATACCTGGGTCTCATTATCCGGTCGGGCGGCGTACAGTCCAGACATGTCACAGTCCCAGCAGACTCCGGCCGACACCGCCGTCTACACGCACGGCCACCACGAGTCCGTCCTGCGGTCCCACTCCTGGCGCACGGCCGCCAACTCGGCGGCGTACCTCATCGGTTCGCTCCAGCCTGACATGAAGGTCCTCGACGTCGGCTGCGGGCCCGGCACCATCACCGCCGACCTGGCGGCCCTGGTGCCCGACGGGCACGTCACCGGCGTCGACCGTGCGCCCGGCGTCCTGGAGCAGGCCCGCGCCACGGCCGCCGAACGGGGCCTGGCCAACGTGGAGTTCGCCGTCGCCGACGTGTACGCCCTCGACCTCCCGGACGGCGCGTTCGACGTCGTCCACGCCCACCAGGTGCTCCAGCACGTGGGCGACCCGGTGGGCGCCCTGCGGGAGCTGCGCCGCGTCTGCGCGCCGGGCGGCGTCGTGGCCGCGCGCGACAGCGACTACGCGGCGATGACCTGGCATCCGGGCTCGCCCGGCATGGACGACTGGCTCGCCCTGTACCGGCGGGTGGCGCGCGCCAACGGCGGCGAGCCGGACGCCGGGCGGCGGCTCAAGTCCTGGGCCCTGGAGGCCGGCTTCACGGATGTCACCGCGTCCGCGAGCACCTGGTGCTACAGCACGCCCGATGAGCGCGCCTGGTGGAGCGGCCTGTGGGCGGACCGCACGGTGGCGTCCGGGTACGCGGGGCTCGCGACGGAGGGCGGGCACGCCGACGCGGCGCGGCTGCGGGGCATCGCCGAGGCGTGGCGGGAGTGGGGGCGCGCGGAGGACGGGTGGTTCGCGGTGCTCCACGGGGAGGTCATCTGCCGCGCCTGACCTCCCGAAGGCCTACTGAACGTCGTCAACTACCCCGCGTAAAAAGGCGAGTTGGGGACACTCGGACGGCAGGAGGTACACACTATGGTTCCCGTTCTTCTGGTCCTGCTTCTCGTCCTGCTGCTCGCCGGTTTCGGCTTCGCGGTGAAGGTGCTGTGGTGGCTCGCCATCGCCGTCCTGATCGTCTGGCTCCTCGGCTTCGTGCTGCGGGGCGCGGGCCCGACCGTCGGCGGATCGCGGCCCCGCTGGTACCGGTGGTAGCGGCGTCACTCCCTGGGAAGCAACGTCCCCAGCGGCCCGAGGTCCAGATTCAGGTCCTCGGGCCGCAGTCCGTAGCGCTCGCGCAGCTGCGCCATGCGGTCCTCCAGGAGCATCAGCGTCAGACCGATCCGCTCCTCCTGCTCCTCGGTCAGCTCGCCCGTGTCGAAGCGGCGCAGCGCCTGGCGCTCCATGAGCTGGCGCAGCAGCTCGACGACGGTCAGGACGAGCGCGACGAGGTCGCGCTCCACGGTGTCCGGATCGAGATCCATCGCGGCCTCAACTCCCGTTCCTTTCCCGGCACTCCGGCTCCTGGTACTCCGGCTCCTGGTACTCCGGCCACGGCGACGGCACCTGCGCGCTGACCGTGCTGATCAGGGCCTTCAGGTCGATGCGTACGAGATCCACGTCCGCGATCCGCAGGGTGATGTCACCGGCGATGACGACCCCGCCGGCGAGCAGCCGGTCGAGGAGGTCCACGAGGGCGACCTCGCGCCGCACCAGGGTCACGACGGACCGTCCGTGTCGCGCCTGCCCATGTCATCCGCACCCGTGTCGTCCGCACCCGTGTCGTCCGTGAAGGAGTACGCCGCCCACGGCCCGGTCACCTCGACGCGCAGGCCCTCCTGGGCGCACTCCGTGCTCCGGGAGCGGGCGAGCAGTTCGAGGAACTCCTCGGCCCGGGTGCGCCGCACCAGGTAGGCGCCGTTGAGGATGTTCCGGCCCCACGCAGGGTCCGTGAGCGCGGGGCTCTGCACCGGGTGGATACGGGAGTCGGTGACGTACGCGGCGAGATCGCCGTGCAGGCGGCGCGCGAACTCCTCGGCGCGCTCGGCCGACTCCTCCCGCGCCGAGGCCTGGGCCTGCCTGCGGCGCAGGTAAGCACGCCCGGACTCGGTGGCGCCGCTGTCACGGGCGCCGTTGCGTCGGGCACCGTCGTCGCCGAGCCACACCTTCACGCCCCACTCCACGTGCCCGTCGATCCGGTCCAGGATCCGGCGCAGCCGCGCGGACTCGTCCGCCAGCATGGCGCGTACGCCGCTGTCGTCGCGGAAGACCGTCGCGAGCCGCAGCGGCAGCGGGCAGGTGACGGCGGCGAGCGCGGCGACGACGCTCTGGTGGGCGCGGGCCGTCGCGGCCAGCCAGTCGAGGTCCTCCAGGTGGGCGCGGAGCGCCTCGTGCGCGAAGTCCCGCTCGGGGACCGGGCTGACGACGGCCACCAGGCCGTCGTGGGCGAGCTGCCGCGGCGGGGCCCCCGCGACCCCGGTGAGATCGGGGCGCAGGGGCACCGCCAGCGGGTGGCACACCGCGTAGACGTAGCGGAGTTCATCGGTCACGGTCGCGCGTACCTCCACCGTCGGAGCTGTCGGAGCCCTTGGAGCTTGCGGAGCCGTCGGCGCGCGCCGGCTCCAGCTGTTCGAGCCGCTCAAGGCGCTCTCTCAACTCGGCGTTCTCTCTTGCCAGTTCGCGCCGTCGGGCGCCGCTCGACAGGGCCGGGTCGTCCTCCCACCAGTCGATGCCCATTTCCTTCGCGCGCTCGACGGACGCGACGACGAGCCGGAGCTTGACCGTGAGCAGCTCGATGTCGAGCAGGTTGATCCGGATGTCCCCGGCGATGACGACGCCCTTGTCCAGGACGCGTTCGAGGACGTCGGCGAGGTTCGTGCCGCCCTGCGGGGAGTACGGCTCGGGCAGTCGGCTCGCGGTGGTCATCGACGGCTCCGGGCGGCGAAGTGCTTGAGGTCGAGGCGCGCCCTGCGGCGCTGTGCGCCCCAGAGGTTCCCGGCTCTCTCGGACAGGCCCTTCGGGTAGTACTCGATGGTCAGGAGTACGCGGGTGAGGCGCTCGCCGAGCGGATGGAAGGTGACCACGCCGTCCGTGCTGCCCTTGGCGCCCTCCGACGTCCACGCGACGCACTCGTCCGGCACGGTGTCGGCGTCGCTCCCGCCGCCTTTGGGGAACGTGGCGAAGTCCTCGCACCGCGTCCACTGCGCGTAGGCCTCGCGCACCGGCACGCCGACGTCGACGTGTTCGAGGATGACGACGGGCCGACTCGGGCCCCTCACCTTGTTCTTGGCGGCGGCCATGAGGCGGCCGCCCGCGAGCTCCACGGCACTGCGCAGCGGGCCCTTGCCCGCGGCGAGCTTGCGGCCCCCGTCGAGCGCGAGCCGGTGGAACCCGGGGCTGCGGCCCTCGGCGACGTCGGTGAGCCTGCCCGCGGTCTCGCCGAGCCTGCGGCCCACGCCGATCAGGGCGCGCTCCGCCTGTGCCGCGAGGTAGGCCCGCGCCTCCAGCTTGAGGCGGTCCGCGGCCGGGCCGTGGACGACGGCGCTCAACGGGCCGCCCGCGCCGTGTGCGTCAGGCATCGCCGCCGCCTCCCTTCGCGCCCGTGGTCCGCTTGGACGCGGTGCGGGCGCGGGCGGTCCGCGGTTTGGCCGTGGCCGCCGTCTTCCGGGCCGTCTTCTGAGCCGTCTGCCGGGTGTCCTTCCGTGCCGTCTTCCGTGCCGTCTTCCGTGCCGTCTTCTGGGCCGCCTTCCCGGCTGTCTTCTGGGCCGTCTGGGCCGTCTTCTGCGTCTTGCGCGGGCCGGTGCTTCGCGGGCTCCGCTTCTTGGCGGCGGACCTCGGCTCGGGCCCGGGCTCGGGTTCATCGGCCTTATCGGCCTCATCAAGGGGCTCGTCGGGCTCGTCGCGCTCGTCGGGCTCGTCGGGCTCGTCGGGCTCGTCGAAGGGCCCGTCGTCGCGGGTCACGCCCTCGATGCGGTCCCGCACGTCCAGCGTGCGCTCGTGCAGGCGGTCGGCGAGGGATTCGACGCGCCGGTCGATCAGCGTGCCGGTGGCCGCCTTGCCGACGCCCCGCAGGTCCTCCCTCAGCTGGTTGCCGATCTCCTTGAACTGCGGGTTGTCCTCCAACTGCCGCGCCACCGCGTGGGCCAGGCCCGCCGGGCTGAGCTGGAGCCTCTTGCCCGCCACCAGCGCGCCGACGGCGAAGGCCAGCTTGGCCTTCTTGGTGCGTCCGAGAAGGTAGCCCGCGCCGATGGCGAAGCCCACTGCCATGCGATTCATTCTGTGGCCGTCCTGTCTGTGGCCGTCCTGTCCTGATGCGGTCCGCCGCCGTGGCCGAGCCGGGCGAGCAGCTCGTCCTCGCGGCGGTCGAACTCGGCCCCGTCGATCTCACCCGCCTCCAACCGTTCGGTGAGCAGGGCGAGTTCACGATGGATGACCGACGGGTCGTAGTACTGCCGCTCCGCCTCGGCGACCACCTGCCTCAGCACCCACAGGGCACCGCGGGCAGGGGCCGCCGGAAGCGCCAGCAGTTCACCGACGAGACCCATGGGCGGGCCTCACCGCACGGGCGCCTCGTCGTCGGCGGGCTGTGCGGGGCCCGCGGCGACGAAGCTGTACGGGGGCAGGGGCCCATGGACGCGCAGCTCCAAGTGCGGCTGCTTGGCGCGCAGTTCCTCGACGGCGGCGACGAAGGCGTCGGCGCGGTCGCGGCGTACCAGGAACGAGACGTTGGCGAGCCAGCCCGTGCTGTCGGGCCCCTCGCTGACGGCCTCCGCGCACGGTTCGAGCGCGCGCCGCACCTCGACGGCGTCGCCCGCCTCGCAGCCGCGCACCGCCTCGGTCAGCTGCTCGCCGAGCCGCAGCTTCTGCTCGTAACTGCCCCCGCCCGCCTGGCGGTTGGCCTCGGCCATGGTGCGCAGCTCGGGGTTCTCGGAGAGCACCTTGTGCAGCACCGCCTGTTCGTCGTGGGAGGCCTTCACGTTGTACTCGGCCCTGCCCTCCAGGGCGCGCAGCCGCTCCCGGTAGTGGTCGGCGAGCTCCTCCATGACCGCGAGGACGGCCTCGTCGTCCTGGGCGAGGCTGCCGAAGCGCAGGGGAAGCACGGGGCCGCCCGCGCCCGCCTCGTCGAGGACGCTCTGGTGGGCGAGCAGGTCGCGCCGCTTGGGGCGCAGGTCGTCGGGGCTGTCGCTGACGACCGCCGCGAGCCCGCCGTGCCGCAGGACCCGCACCGGCCGCGCGGGCTCGCCGATGCCGCCCATGCCGTCGGGCAGCGCCGGGTGTGCGGCGTCGGCGATGCCGTAGATGTACGTGGTCATTCCTGCTCCTCCTTCCTGCTGCGCGCGCTGGTGCGGCGGGCGCGCGGCCGGGACTGCTCGGCCTGCTCCTCGTCGCCGCGGTTCTCGTCACGGGCCTGCCGGAACGCGTCCGACACGGTCTGGGCGGCGCCGGAGAGGGCGCCCTTGGTCTTGCCGCGCGCGCCGGACTCGGTGAGCTCGCCGACCATGTCGGGCAGGCCGGGGCTCTTGTGCGGGCCCGCCTCCAGGTCGAGGCGGTTGCAGGCCTCGGCGAAGCGCAGATAGGTGTCGACGCTCGCGACGACGACGCGCACGTCGACCTTGAGGATCTCGATGCCGACGAGCGAGACGCGCACGAAGGCGTCGATGACGAGCCCGCGGTCGAGGATGAGTTCGATGACGTCGTACAGGCCGCTGGTGCCGCCCGCGCCGCCGCTGTGCTGTGCTGGGACGACGGTCATGCCGACCGGTCCTCCTTGCTTTCGGTGTCGGGGGTTTGGGTGATTCAGGGTTTGGGTGATTCGGGGCTTGGGTGATTCGGTGATTCAGGGCTTAAGTGATGCGGTGTTCGTGTGTCGGGTGGCCGCGCTCCTGGCCGCTCGGCCGCCTTCAGCCGGCGCCCGACCGGGGCGGCGGGTCGGCACGGCCGCGTTCGTAGCGGCGCACGCGTCGGTAGGCGGTGAGCCCGCCCTGCGGGTCCAGGCTCACGGCGTAGGTCGCGAGCAGGCTCATCGTGTCCGGCACGCGGGCCAGTTCGAGGACCTCGACCTCGAGGTCCCAGCCGTCGTCGGTGCGTTCGAAGGACGACACCGACTCGGCGGCGAGGCCGGTGAGCTCCGCGAGCTGGGCGCGCGCGTTCTGCAGTACCTCGACCGGTCCCGCCTGGTCACCGGTCTTGCCGGTGGTCTTGTTCGTCGTACGTGACGTGTGCGTCATGGCCACCTCCTGGTCCGGGTCACCCCGAGCCGGGCGGTCAAACCTCCGTGGAGCGCGGCTTGCGGCGGCCGTCCCTCGCGGGGGCGCCCCTGACCCGCCCCTTCCCGAACTAGGGGCTCCGCCCCTAGGACCCCTTTTATCCGCGCTTCGCGCTCGTCCTCAAACGCCGGACGGGCTAGAACCTTGCCGCACCGGCGAAAGTT